>NZ_JBHWEB010000018.1:0-61816 GCF_042734395.1 Amycolatopsis sp. NPDC059657
CATCACCCTCTGCCCCTACCGCATCGGCGACATCACCCAAGCAGCCCTCGTCCTCACCCACTACGAACACCAAAACCGCTACTGAGAAAACCTCATTGGGATTTTTTTCAAGCGACTAGTAGGCGGGGATCCCCGCCCGGTTGGCGGTGCGCGTGATGGCGTCGATCAGCCGCGGCCACAACGCCCGCGGCATGTCGTGCCCCATGCCGGGCACGATGTCGAGCTCGGCGTCCGGGATGGCCTTGGCCGTCGCACGCCCGCCCGAGACGTGGACGAGCGGGTCCCGTGCACCGTGGATGACCATTGCCGGGATCCGCAGTTTCCTCAACGCCGGCGCCCGGTCCTTCGACGACACGATCGCCGCCAGCTGACGGATGGTCCCGCCCCGGTTCAGGCCCCGGTCGAACGTCCGCGCCGCCCGGTCACGCATGCGCTGCACATCGAACGGGTAGCCGGGGGAGCCGATGATCCGGAACGTCCGGACCAGGTAGTCCAGGTACTGCTCACGGTTCTTCGGCGGCCGCCCGAGCAGCATGGTGCCCGCTTTGGCCGTCGGCCTGCCGACCAGCCGGTTCCCGGTGGTCGACATGATCGAGGTCAGCGAGATGACCCGCTCGGGATGCCGGATGGCCAGCGTCTGCGAAATCATCCCGCCCATCGACGCGCCCGCCACATGCGCGGCCCGGATACCGAGCTCGTCGAGCAGCCCGGCCGCGTCGTCGGCCATGTCGTCCAGCGTGTACGGAGCCGTCCGCAGCCAATACGTGGCCAGCGGCGAGATGCGCCCGTGCATCTTGGTGGAGCGCCCGACATCACGGTTGTCGAACCGGATCACGTAGAACCCGCGGTCGACGAGCGAGCGGCAGAACTCGTCGTCCCACCAGATCATCGGCCCGCCGAGCCCCATGATGAGCAGCAGCGGCCGCGCCGACGGCTCCCCGAACGTCTCGTAGCAGATTTCGATCCCATTGACCCGCGCGATGGTCTCGGTCACGGTCACGCCTCCTGGTTCTGGGCGGAGGCGAGCTTGGTCAGCTCCTCCATGGCCTCGTGCAGGTAGTCGATCAGGTTCCACAAGTCTGGCATCAGCTCGCGGCAGGAGACCAGCCCGAAGTCGAGGTTCCCGTTGTAGGACATCACGGTGATGTTCAGGCCGCCACTGGCGTCGGTGATCGCCGAGACCGGGTAGTGCCCGAGTAGTCGCGCACCCGCCTGGTACAGCGGGAACTGCGCACCCGGCACGTTCGACACGACCAGGTTGACCACCGGCGAAGTCGCGGCGAGATACCGCATCGCCGCCCGCGCGGACAGCCCGCCGAGTGCCGACGGCAGCACCGCGCTGAAGTCCACCAGCCACGACGCGGGCAGTGGCTGGTATCGCTGCTTGGCCGCCGCCATGGCCTTGGTGACCTCGGCCAGCCGCTCGGCCGGGTCCTCGATGTTGGTCGGCAGCGGGGCCAGCATCATCGAGATCTGGTTGCCCGCCGATTTGGCCTGCTCCGGGGTCCGCACCGACAGCGGGACCAGCGTGACCAGCGGGTCGAGCGGCAACGCGTCGTGGTCGAGCAGCCAGCGGCGCATCGCCGTCGCGCACAGCGTCATCACGACGTCGTTGACCGTCACCCCGAAGGCCTTTTTAAGCGCTTTCACGTCCGCGAGCGGCATGGAGCCGTACGCGAACCGGCGATGCGGGCTGATCGGGCCGTTGATCGGTGTCTCCGGCACCGGCAGCTTCGGCCGGTCCACCTCGTGCCTGCCAGGTCCCTGCTTCGTGACCTTGCTCAGCGCACTGCCCGCGCGCGCCAGCAGGTCGACACCGGGCAGCCGGGCGGCGCCGGGTACCTCGTCGACATGCGGCAGCAGCTTCGGCAGCTGCATCGCCGTCTTGATCGGATGCAGCGCGATCCGTTTGAGCCCGCCCGCCAGCAGCTCCAGCTGGCTGGGCGGCTTGGTGGCCAGCCACCGCTCAGGCGGCTCGATGGTTCGCGGTTCGGCGCTGAGGTCCATCAGGGCGCCGAGCAGCTCCGCACCGGAAACGCCGTCGATCGCCGCATGGTGCACCTTCGTGTAGACCGCCACGTTCCCGCCCTGCAGCCCGTGGATGACGTAGGCCTCCCACAGCGGCCGCCCTCGGTCGAGCGGCCTGGCGGTGAGCCTCGCGATCTGCTCGGCGAGTTGCTTCTCGTCACCTGGCGCGGGCAGCGCGATCTCGCGGACGTGGAACTCGAGGTCGAACTCGTTGTCGTCGATCCAGTACGGATGGTCGAGCCCAAGCGGGACCTGCAGCAGGCGCCACCGCAGCGGCTTCGCCAGATGCAGCCGCTGGCCGATGAGCTCCCGTATGTCGTCGACCGTCAACGTGCCACCCGGGGCGGTGGAGGGGTCGAGTATCGACAGCCCCCCGACGTGCCCGGTGGTCGTCCTCGACTCGGCGTTCAGGAACTGCACGTCCAATGCGGTCAGTTGACGCAAGGCGGGCCTCCTCGTTGTGGCGCTCTTCGTAGTCTGGTCGAGGTGATCGGCCTAGTCCATAACTTGTAGGGGGGTGCGCCCGCGCGTTAGGGGGTCACGAACCGCCCGCACGACTGGTCATCACGGCTCCTTCCGATAGGCGCTGGCCTGGATTTCGAACAACTCCGCATAGAGCCCGCCCGCTTCGACGAGTTCGTCATGTGTGCCTTCTTCGAGCAGCACTCCTTTCTCGAGTACGAGAATTCGATCGGCGTTCCTGATGTTGGCGAGCCGATGTGTGACGAGCACGGTGATCCGGCTCCCGTGCCCTGTGGTGCTCGCGTGCTGCAGGCCCGCGAACACCCGCGCCTCGGCTCTGGCGTCGAGCGCGGCCGTCGGCTCGTCCGCGACCAGCACGGCCGCGTCCCGGTAGATCCCGCGCGCGATGCCCATCCGCTGCCATTGCCCGCCGGAGAGGTCCTGGCCGTCGCTGAACTTCTTCGACAGGACCGTGTTCTCCTTGAGCGGCAAGGACTCCAGCACCTCGTCGGCGCCGGATGAGGTGATCGCCTCCGTCCAGGCGGCCCGCTCGGGATCTTCGCGGTCCAGCCTGCCGACGGTGATGTTGTTGCCGGCGGTCATCGGCCATTCCGCCGGATTCTGCGCGATGACCGCGATGTTCTCGTGCACCGTCCGATGATCGGCCTCGGCCAGGTTCACGTCGTCCCAGTAGACGGCACCCTCGGATGGCGGGTACAGGCCGGTGAGCAGCTTCCCGAGTGTGGTCTTGCCGGAGCCGTTCTCCCCGACCAGTGCCACGATCTCGCCTCGCCGCAAGGTCAGTGAGACCTCTCGCAGTGCCGGCTCGTCTTGTCCAGGATACGTGAACGAGATCGAGTCGAGCCGGATTTCACCCGGATGGGAAGGTGCGGTCAGGCCGGCGGCGGGGGCGCGCCGCTGGGCCGATTCGGCGAGCAGCTCGCGGTAATACCCGATATAGAAGGAATCCTCGTACAGTGAGTTCACCGCCTTGACGGTGTTGGACAGGGCGGTCGACGCCCGGCCCATGGCCAGCACGGCCGTTCCTGCCAGCGCGAGTGCCATCGATCCGTTGTACAGCAGCAAACCGAGCACGAGGTACGCCACCGCGGTGCCGCCTCCCCTGGCCGTCCTGCCGATCAGCCGGACGATGTTGCTCTGGTGCTCGAGCTTGCTTTCCTCGCGCATAAGGCTTTCCGAGATGCGGCTGTACTCGGCGAGCAACGGCTCCTGCAAGGTCAGCGCGTGCCGCTCCAGCGCGAGCGTGCGATACGTGGCCACCTCTTCGACCACGTACTTGCGCATGTTCCGCGAGACGGTGTCGAGGAAGTGCCGGTACCTGAGCCGCGCGACCTTCGCGGACGCCCAGCCGTCCGCCGCCGCGGCGAGCAGCAGCACCGGCGCGAGCCAGGGGTTGAGCAACGCCGCGGTGATCAAGGCGGCGAGCAGCGCGATGACCGACGACACCAGATCCGCGACTCCGCGCAGGCTCGTCTCGATCGCGCGGACACCGTGCCGGGCTCCTTGCCTGGCCAGTTCCCGGAAGTCCGCGTCCTCGAAGGCGAGCAGTTCGACCCGGATGACCGCGGCGGTGACCGCGTCGTCGGCAGCCCTGGTCACCTTCGGCTTGAGCGCGCCTTCGACGGCGGCGACCGCCGCGTCGAGCAGCGCGCGCACCGCGTACGAGCCCACGACCACCGCGATCGCGGGAAGCGAGTCGAGCACCCGTTGCGGCGTAGGCGCTTCCCGTAGCAGCGCGGTGAACACGTTCGCCGTCGCGAGCAGGCCGAACGCGGTGACACAGCCGGAGACCACGTGCACCACCGCGGCCAGCACGGTGAGCCGTGGCGAGGTCGACCACGCCAGCCGCACGACCGTGCCCACCGCGGCGGGCATCGTCCGCACCGCCTGCCCGAAGCCCGCGGCGATGACGCGCTGATCCACCATCGCCCACTGGGGCATCTTGATGTTCTCGACCCCGATCAGCGGAGGGCCGTTGCTTTCTCGCACTCCTCCGGTCTACTCCGGGGGTACGACATTTTCCGAACCGCTCGGCCGCGAATGGTCGATTTTCTCTTGTTTTCCAGCATGAATCCGCCGTTCGCGAAATTCGTGCTTGCGCCGGCGGAGATTTTCACGCTTACTGGATCATGTCGCGGTTTCACGGATGTACCGCGCACTCAGGAACTGGCCGAACTCCGTTCCCTCACCCATTTGGAGGTCTATGACATGGTGCAGAACGTCGCCATCGGGCGTCAGCCGGTGTCGTGCGACACCGCGCTCGGTACGCTTTTCCAGCACGAGGGTTCCGTTGTCCCAACCGCCCCTTCCCGGGGACATCGGCGGGAAGCCGTAGCTGTCGAAGCCATACCAGAGCGTGTCGCCGGTAGCGGGGTCCACCGTGAAAACGTTGTGCCCCAGCAGCCCGCCGCCGTCCGCCCGGCGCTGTTCGTACTCCTGGATCACCGCGAAACCGTTGAGCGCCAAGCGATAGCGGACGGTCGCCACCGCGGTCGACGCCGGCGCCCATGCCGACGCGGCCAGTTCCTCTTCGCCGGTCCAGGTACCGATCAGCGCCGTGAGCGCCCGATGGCCGTCGCTCAGCTGGGGCATGTCCATGTCGTCCTCCGTTTTTGACAGGCGCCTGTCAAAAACGGAGAATAGCAGGCATGCCCCAGCGAGCGGACGTGATCACTGAACTCGTCAACGAGATCTTCGCGGTGAACGGCGGCATCCTCGCCGCGGGCGACGCGCTGACCGCTCCGGTCGGCCTGACCGCCGCGCAGTGGCAAGTCGTCGGCTTCCTCGAGGAAGGCCCGTCGACGGCGGCGGAACTCGCGCGCAAGCGCGGGCTGCGCAGGCAAAGCGTCCAGGAGACGGTCAACCGGCTGCTCGAGAACGGCATGGTCGTGAAGCTGGACAATCCGGCGGACCGCCGTGCCCCGCTGCTGCGGCTGACTCCCCGCGCGCGTAAAGCGTTGCGGGAACTGGGTCCTGCCCGTGTCACGTGGGCGTCCGAACTCGCGCCGCGCATCCCGCGAGCGGACCTCGACACGACGCTGCGAGTGTTGAGGCAGCTTCGGGAGGCGCTCAGACCTTGATGCCGAGTACCGCCAGGAAGTCGCGGAAGCTTTCCGGCATGTCGACCTCGTCAGGGTCGAGCAGCCATTGCAGCTGAAGGCCGTCGAGCACCGCGATGACGATCGGCGCGAGCTGTTCCGCGGTGAGCCCGGAGGGAAGCTCGCCCTCCTGGCGTTCCATCAGGTCGGCGACCCAGGCGCGGACCCTGGCGTACCGCTCCTGGAAGAACGGTCGCGCTGGGTGACCTTCCGTAACGCTATCGGCGGCCAGCACCGTGTAAGCCTGCACGCTGCCCGGCCGGGTCGCGTTGTACTCGACCAGTTGCTGCAAATGCGCCGCACCGAGTGATGACGAGTCTTCGGAGCGGCTGAATCCCATGAGGTCCCATTGGTCCCTCCGCTCCAGCACGGCCATGAGCAACTGTTCCTTTGACGGAAAGTAATGCATGACGCCTTGCTGGGTGAGGCCGACACGCTCGGCGACCGCGCCGAGCGACGAACCGCGGTATCCCCGTTCGGCGATCACTTCGAACGCCGCCTGGACGATCGTCTCGCGGCGGTCAGTGCCCCTGGGCCGGGTCATACCCCGAGCCTAACCGCACCGACCTGACAAACACGCAACGTGACCTTCCGGCGGTTAGGTGTTCTGCGCCACTCTATGGGCTGAATCGACGTGGGAAGGATTCGCCATGCTCGAAAAACCCGTGGCGGTTACGGAGCCGTCCTTGTTCGGAGTCCGCGTGGGGATGGCCAACCTCGGGCTATGGACCGCGCTGCTCACACCCGCGATCGTCACCTTGTCGGCACGCATCTCGGTGATCGACCCGGTGAACAAAGAGGCTTCCTACGGCTTGGTGGCCGGCGTGGGCGCGTTCATCGCGATGGTCGCCAATCCGCTGTTCGGGCGGTTGTCGGACCGCACGATGTCCCGCTCCGGCCGTCGCAGGCCGTGGATCACCGCGGGCGCGATCGGCGGAGGCGCCGGGCTCCTCATCGTCACACTGGCGCCCACGATTCCGCTGATCCTGCTCGGCTGGTGCCTGACCCAGGTGTCGTTCAACGCGGCGTTGGCGGCGCTCACCGCGACGGTCCCGGATGTCGTGCCGGAGGAACGACGCGGCAAGGTCTCCGGCTGGATCGGGTTCGCGCAGCTGGGCGCGGTCGTGACCGGCGGACTCATCGTCGGGTTCGTCCCGTCGCTGGCGTTGAAGATCCTGATTCCCGGGTTGCTGGGCGTGGTGCTGCTCGTGACCTTCTCGCACTACTTCACGGACCGCCCGGCGGCCGATCGATCCCCGTTCTCCGTCAAGGAGTTCCTCTCCAGCTTCTGGACCAGTCCGCGGGCGAACCCGGACTTCGCCTGGGCATGGCTGACCCGGTTCCTGGTGGTGCTCGGGGTTTTCGGACCCGCCGGATACGAGATCTACTTCCTCGCGGAGAAGATCGGGCTGCCGAAGGCGGAGGCCGAGTCCAAGATCGGCATCCTGCTGATGATCACCTCCATCATCAGCGCGGGCACGGCGTTGCTCGGTGGCTGGCTCTCGGATGTGCTCGACCGGCGCAAGCCGTTCGTGATCGCCGCCGCACTGATCATGACGATCAGCGTCGCGTTCTTCGTCACCGCGGATTCGTACGCGGACGTGCTGATCGCGCACCTGATCTCGGGGCTGGGCACGGGCATGTTCTACGCCGTCGACTTCGCGCTCGCCACACTCGTGATGCCGCAGGGGGAGTCCAGCGGCAAGGAGCTCGGGGTCTTCAACATCGCCAACGCGCTGCCGCAGTCGATCGGGCCCATGTTCGTCCCGTTGCTGCTGGCCATCGGCGGTGGGAAGAACTACGCGGCGGTGTACACGGCGGCCGCGATCTCCGCGTTGCTTGGCGCGATACTGGTGACCCGGATTAAATCGGTGCGATGAAGGACTTGATCGCCAAGCTCGACCTGGACACCAAGGCACGGCTCGTGGCAGGGCAGGACCTCTGGACCCTGCCTGCCGTTCCCGAGATCGGGCTTCGCTCGCTCGTCATGTCGGACGGCCCGGTCGGTGTCCGGGGCAGGCAGTGGTCGGCGGACGATCCGTCGGTGACACTGCCCAGCCCGACCGCGCTGGCCGCGACCTGGGATCCGGCACTCGCGGGCCGGGCCGGTGGGCTGCTCGCGCAGGAGGCGCGGCGCAAGGGCGTGCACGTGCTGCTCGCGCCGACGGTCAACCTGCATCGGAGTCCGCTGGGCGGGAGGCATTTCGAGTGCTACTCCGAAGATCCGCTGCTGACCGGCGCTATCGGCGCCGGGTACGTCAGCGGGGTGCAGGCGGGCGGCGTCGGGACGACCGTGAAGCACTTCGTCGCGAACGACTCCGAGACGGAGCGGTTCACGCTCGACGTCCGCGCGGACGAGCGGACCTTGCGTGAGCTGTACCTGGCGCCGTTCGAACGGATCGTCGCGGAGGCGAAGCCGTGGGGGATCATGGCCGCCTACAACGGCGTCAACGGGTTCACCATGACCGAGCACGACGGCCTGCAGAACGGGATACTGCGCGGTGAATGGGGATTCGACGGATTCATCGTGTCGGACTGGACAGCCGCGCGGAACACGACGGCCGCCGCGAACGGCGGGCTTGACGTCGCGATGCCGGGACCTGTCACGGTTTTCGGGCGGAAGCTGGCTGATGCGGTCCGTGCCGGCGAGGTCGCCGAAGAGGTGCTCGACGCCATGGTCCAGCGGGTGCTGACGCTCGCCGAACGTGTCGGCGCGCTCGGTGAGCCGAGTCCGGCGCCTGCCGAGGTGGACGGGAACGCGATCGCCCGTGAGGTGGCGAGGCGATCGTTCGTGCTTCTGCGCAACGAAAATCAAATGCTGCCGCTTGCGACGCCGAGCAGTGTCGCGGTGATCGGCATGGCGGGGGAAGAGGCACGGATCCTCGGCGGCGGCAGCGCGACCGTCTTCCCAGCTGAGGTGATCTCCCCGCTCGATGGTCTGCGCGCGGCGGCACCGGAGGGTGTCGACGTGCGGTACGCCGTCGGCGCGGATCCGCGAACCACGCTGCGCCCGGCATCGGATGGCTTCGACCTGCGGATCGTCGCGCGCGGGAAAGACGGGAGCGAACTCGGGTCGTTCCCGGCCGAACGTGGGACGGTCCAGTGGCTTGGGCAGCTGCCGGTTGGAATCGCGGTCACCGAGCTGGCGACAGTCGAGATCGCGGGCCGTTTCACACCGGAGGTCAGTGGAGCGCACACCTTCGGCTTCACCGGCACCGGGAAGCTCTCGCTGACCGTCGGCGGGCAGGTGGTGTTCGACGGCATGAACGTGCCGGACTCCACCGATCTCGTGACGACGATCCTGACCATCAAAGAACAGCGCTTCGACGTGGAGCTCATCGAGGGGGAGGCGGTCGATGTCCGGCTGACCTTCGACGCTCCCGAAGTACCCGAAGACTACGAAGGCCTGGCGTGGATCTCGTTCACGTTGGGTCATGCGGCTCCCAGCGTCACCGAGGAAGAGCTGATCGAACGCGCGGTCGAGCTGGCCGCCGAGTCCGAGATCGCGATCGTCGTGGTCGCGACGACCGAGGAGGTCGAGAGCGAAGGCTTCGACCGGCAGAGTCTCGTGTTGCCGGGGCGGCAAGACGAACTGGTGGCCAAGGTCGCGGCGGTGAATCCGCGGACGATCGTGGTGGTGAACGCGGGGTCGCCGGTCGAGATGCCGTGGACCGAGGACGTCGCCGCCGTACTGCTGACCTGGTTCCCCGGGCAGGCCGCCGGTGCCGCGCTCGCGGATGTCGTGTTCGGCGCGGAAGAGCCAGGCGGACGGCTGCCGACGACATGGCCGTCGCGGATGGCCGATGTCCCAGTGCTTCAGGTAAAGCCTGAGAACGGCGTGCTGCCTTACGAAGAGGGTGTGTTCATCGGCTACCGGGCATGGGAACGTGCCGGCCGGACGCCCGCGTACTGGTTCGGGCATGGGCTTGGGTACACCGAGTGGGCGTATGAGTCCGTGTCGCTGGAGCCGCGCGGAGGCGCGTTGCCGACCGCGCGCGTGCGGGTGCGCAACACGGGGCAGCGTTTCGGGCGCGAGGTCGTGCAGGTGTACGTCGTGCCGGACGAACCGGGAAGCGAGCGGGCCGCTCGATGGCTGGTGGGGTTCGCGACTGTTGAAGCGGAGCCTGGTGAAGCCGTCGACGTCGAAATCGAGATTCCGCGCCGGGCGGCCGAAATCTGGGCTGATGGCTGGCAGCTTGTGCCAGGTCGCTACACCGCCGAGATCTCGCACTCGCTCGACGACCCGCGGCTGAGTGCTGTCTTCGAGCTCTAGCAGGCCCGACCCGGCGCCCCCGTTCGCATGCTCGAGCGGGGGCGCCTTTTGCTGTCGACAGGGGCGCCGGGCTGGGTCTACTCTCTCGCTAGAGCGATCTATCTAGAGGAGGGGTCATGGA
Source organism: Amycolatopsis sp. NPDC059657 (assembly GCF_042734395.1). Classification (NCBI taxonomy): domain Bacteria; kingdom Bacillati; phylum Actinomycetota; class Actinomycetes; order Pseudonocardiales; family Pseudonocardiaceae; genus Amycolatopsis; species Amycolatopsis sp. NPDC059657. The sequence continues at coordinate 10,004 of NZ_JBHWEB010000018.1, forward strand.
TGGTCTGCCAGCTCTTCGAGTGATTCTGGGATTCAGCTTCTTGTCGACCGCGCTGCACTACGGGCACAACACCATCGCGCTGGACCAGTATCCGGCGGTGGACGGGCTACGCGGGGTGTTAGGCCAGGTACTGGTCGTTTTCGCGTGGCTCCTGTTTACGACGTTCGGGGTGCTCGGCTATCGCCGCTACGCGCGCAAGGCTGACTGGACGGCACTGGCTTTCCTGGCCGTTTACTCCCTCGCGGGCTTGTCGACCATGGGACACTTCCTTGTCGGGCCAGTGAGCCTGCCCGCGTTCTGGTTCGCGACGATCTTCACTGACTCGCTCGCCGGGGTCGGGATCTGGGTTTTCGTCGTCTGGGCGGCCACCAGGACTGCCGCCGTTCGAGGCCAAGTGTCTACAGAACATTGACGACATCAAGTCTTTTGTAGACAATCGAGCGTATGGCCTCCATGGACGCGGTCACCTTCGATCGGCATCCTGCCTCGTACCGGCACTGGCGCCTCACCCTCGAGGGCGCGGTCGCTTGGCTGGAGCTCGACGTCGATGAACAGGGTGGCCTGGTCCCTGGTTACGAGCTGAAGCTCAACTCGTACGACCTTGGCGTCGACATCGAGCTGTACGACGCCACGCAGCGCCTGCGGTTCGAGCACCCCGAGGTCCGCGCGGTGGTGATCACGAGCGCCAAGGAGAAAGTGTTCTGCGCCGGCGCGAACATTCGCATGCTCGCCGCGTCCGAACATCAGTGGAAGGTGAACTTCTGCAAGTTCACCAACGAGACCCGCAACGCCATCGAGGACGCGACCGCGAACTCCGGCCAGATCTATCTCGCGGCCGTCAACGGCACCTGTGCGGGCGGTGGCTACGAGATCGCGCTGGCCTGCGAAAAGATCTTGCTGGTCGACGACAACTCGTCGACCGTCGCGCTGCCGGAGGTGCCGCTGCTCGGGGTGCTGCCGGGGACCGGGGGGCTCACCCGGGTCGTCGACAAGCGCCGGGTCCGCAAGGATCTCGCGGACGTCTTCGCGACACGGCCCGATGGCGTCAAAGGCAAGACCGCGGTCGAATGGCGGCTCGTCGACGAACTCGTGCCGCGGCCGGAATTCCGCGAAACGGTCAAAAAGCGTGCGCAGGAACTGGGTGAATCCAGTTCACGGCCGACTGGCGTGACAGGCAACGAACTCGCGCCACTCGACTGCGAGAGCGCCGACGGTGAGCTGAAGTACCGGTTCGTCCAAGCGGAGCTGGACCGTGCGCTGGGGCTCGTGTCGATCACCGTGCGGGCGTCGGCGGAGGACGGCTGGCTGCTGCGGATGACCCGTGAGCTCGACGACCTCATCCTCCGGCTGCGCACCAACGAGCCGGAACTCGGCACTTGGCTGCTGCGCACGGAGGGCGACCCTGCCGATGTGCTCGCCCAGGAGCAGGCGTTGTCGGACGACTGGCTGTCCAACGAGATCATCCACTTCTACAAGCGCACCTTGAAGCGCCTCGATGTCACCAGCCGCAGCCTCATCGCGCTCATCGAGCCGTCGAGCTGTTCCGCCGGGCTGCTTTTCGAACTCGCACTGGCCTGCGACCGGCAGTACATATTGGACGGTCCGCCGATCGACGACGAGGACAGCACGGATCGCGCGTCGATCACCCTCACCGAGGCGAACTTCGGGATGTTCCCGATGGGCAACGGGCTGACCCGCCTCGAATCCCGCTTCTATGGCGACGCGGAGCACCTCGCCGCGCTGCCGAGGACGCGGCTGAGCCCCGCGGAGGCCGTCGAACACGGGCTGGTCACCGACGCCCCTGACGACCTCGACTGGGAGGACGAGATCCGCATCGCGCTCGAAGGGCGGGCCTCGCTCAGCCCCGACGCGCTGTCGGGGATGGAGGCGAACCACCGGTTCGTCGGGCCGGAGACGATCGAGACCAAGATCTTCGGCAGGCTCGCCGCCTGGCAGAACTGGATCTTCACCAGGCCGAACGCCTCGGGTGCGGAAGGAGCCCTGCGCCGCTACGGCACGGGGCAGAAGGCGGTCTTCGACAGGAAGCGTGTCTGAACCCATGCCGGAAAAGATCGACTACGACGCCAAGATCCCCAACAACGTGGACCTCGCCTCCGACCGGCGCCTCCAGCGCGCGCTGGAGGGCTGGCAGCCGAAGTTCATGAACTGGTGGGGCGAGATGGGCCCGACGCTGCAGACTCAGGGCGTCTACCTGCGTACGGCGATCAGTGTCGGCAGAGAAGGCTGGGCGCACTTCGATCACGTGAACGTGCCCGACTACCGCTGGGGCATCTTCCTCGCCGAGCGCGATCCCGACCGCCGCATCGCGTTCGGCGAGCACAAGGGCGAGCCCGTGTGGCAGCAGGTGCCCGGTGAGTACCGGGCCGAGCTGCAGCGGCTGATCGTGATCCAGGGCGACACCGAGCCCGCGTCCGTCGAGCAGCAGAAGCTGCTGGGGCTGACCGCGCCGAGCCTCTACGACCTGCGCAATCTCTTCCAGGTCAATGTCGAGGAAGGCCGCCATCTGTGGGCGATGGTCTATCTGCTGCACGCCTACTTCGGCAGGGAGGGCAGGGACGAGGCGGAAAGCCTGCTGCTGCGTAATTCCGGCAGCCCCGACGCGCCACGCATTCTCGGCGCGTTCAATGAGGAGACCGCCGATTGGCTCGCGTTCTACATGTTCACGTACTTCACCGACCGAGATGGGAAATATCAACTCGGCACGCTCAAGGAAAGTTCGTTTGATCCGCTTTCACGCACGTGTGAATTCATGCTCAAGGAAGAGGCGCACCACATGTTCGTCGGCACCACCGGTGTCGACCGGGTGGTGCAGCGCAGCGCGGATCTGATCGCCCTGCACGACACCGACGACATCGCCCCGCATGGCGGCATCCCGCTGGACATCATTCAGAAGTACATGAACTTCCACTACACCGTCTCGCTGGACCTGTTCGGCAGCGAGACCTCGACGAACGCCGCGAACTACTACACGTCCGGCCTCAAGGGACGCTGGATGGAGACACGGCGTAAGGACGACCACCAGCTCACCGACTCGGCGGCGGTGCTGGAGCGCCCGCGAGCGGACGGAACGTGGGAAACGGAAGAGCTGCAGGCCATTCTGTTGCTCAATCTTGACCTTCGCGGCGAATACATCGCCGATTGCCAGACCGGTGTCAACCGCTGGAACAAGATTCTCTCCGATCACGGGATAGATTTCCGGTTCGCCTTGCCGCACCCTGGTTTCAATCGCGATGTGGGCATAAACTCCGGCCACCATGTGACACCGGACGGCACCATAGTCGACGAGCCGACCTGGCAGGCCGGCAAACGGAAGTGGCTGCCCACGACTGAGGACCTGACGTTCGTACGCTCGTTGATGCACCCGGTATACGAGCGCGGCAAGATCGCGAGCTGGGTGGCGCCGCCCCGGCAGGGCATCAACGGCAAGCCGTTCGACTACGAGTACGTGTACCTGACGTAAGGGGCGTTGGATGACCGTTCCGCCGAGCGCGTTCAACGCGGCCGAGTACCTGCTCGACCGGCACGTCCGCGAGGGCAGGGGCGATCGGGTCGCGGTCGTCTCCGAGCGGCGGACGCTCACCTACGCCGAGCTCGCCGCCGAAGCGGCCAGGGTCGCGGCCGGCTTCGCGCGGATCGGGGTCGTCCCGGAACAGCGCGTCATGCTCTGCATGGTCGACGATGTCGAGCTGCTGACCGGGATACTCGGCGCGATGTACCTGGGCGCGGTCCCGGTCCCGGTGTCGACCATGGTCACCGGGCTCGAACTCGGCAAGGTGCTGACCGACTCGCGCGCTCGCGTGCTGTGCGTTTCGGGTGAGTTCGCGGGGCAGGCCGCGCGTGCGGTCGAGCTGGCGCCGGAAGTCACCGACGTGGTGCTGGACCGGGGTAAGGCGACCGAGCTGCCCGCGCGGGTCACCACCCACTGCTGGACCGGTCTGTCCACTGTGGAAGCTCCGGGGTTCACCCCGTATCAGACCTGGGAAGACTCACCGGCACTGTGGCTTTACACCTCGGGCACCACAGGGCAGCCGAAGGGCGCGATGCACCGCCACGGCAGCATCCGCGCTGTCTGCGAGACCTACGGGCGGCATGTGCTCGGCGCTTCGGAGGACGACCGCTTCCTCTCTGTTCCGAAGCTCTTCTTCGCTTACGGGCTGGGGAACTCGGCGTTCTTCCCGCTCTCGGTGGGTGCGACGACGTTGCTCGAGCCGCAACGCCCGACGCCCGCGCTGATCGCCGCGCGCGTGCGCACGGATCGGCCGTCGCTGTTCTTCGGGGTGCCGACGTTCTACGCCCTGCTGCTCAACAGTGACATTCCGCCGGACACGTTCGCGTCCGTGCGGTTGGCCGTTTCGGCCGGCGAACCGTTGCCGCCGGTGCTGCTCAAGCGCTTTAAGGAGCGCTTCGGGGTCGAGATCCTGGATGGCATCGGGTCGACCGAGGCGCTGCACATCTTCTTAAGCAATCAGCCGGGCCAAGTGCGCGCCGGGAGCACGGGTGTACCGGTGCCCGGTTATCGCGTGCAGATCCGTGACGAGGCAGGCGCCGTCGTCGAGGCGCCGGGTCAGCCCGGTGAGCTGTACGTCTCCGGGCCGTCGATCGCGACCGGCTACTGGGCGCGGTACGAGACGACCAAGCAGGTGTTCTCCGGGGAGTGGCTGCGCACCGGCGACAGCTACCTGCGCAATGAAGACGGCACCTACAGCTGTCTCGGCCGGTTCAACGACATGCTGAAGTCGGGTGGCATCTGGGTCTCGCCCGCCGAGGTCGAGGAGCGGTTGCTCGAGCACCCGTCGGTGGCGGAGGCCGCGGTGGTCGCGGTGCCGGACGCCGATGGCATCGACAAACCGGTGGCCTGCGTGGTCGGGGTCTCGGCCAGCGCGATCGACGCCGAGGAGCTGATCGAGTTCTGCCGGGCCGGGCTGGCTTCGTTCAAACGTCCGCGCGGGGTGATCGAACTGGCGGAGCTGCCGAAGACGGCGACCGGGAAGATCCGGCGCAACATCATCAGGGAGATGGTCCGCGACTCGCTGCGGGTGGTGGCTCCCCGCTCATGATCGAAGGGCACGTCGTCGTCGACGCACACGTCCATGTGCCCAGGCTGTCGACCTTGAAGCCCGCGTGGCTCGAATGGGCCCAGCGGTACTCGGGCCCGCACCCGTGGCGGTCGGTCTATGACGACGACGGTGTGCCCGTGCCCGCCAAGCTCGACGCGCTCTTCGAGGCCGAGGGTGTCGATCGGGCGCTGCTGTTCTGCGAGTACAGCCCGCGCACGACCGGGATCCAGCCGTTCGAGGACAACCTGCCGCTGGTGGAGTTCAACCCGTCGCGCTTCCGCCTGGTGGCGAACGTCAATCCGCATCTGCATCACCCGGTCGCCAGTGCCGTCGAGTGGCAGCTCGACCTCGGCGCGGTCGCGCTGAAGATCCACCCCGTGCACGGTGGTTTCTCGCCGGCGGACAAAGAGCTGTACCGCGCGTACGAGGTCTGCGCGGCGCGTGGTGTGCCGGTCATCCTGCATTCCGGAACGAGTACGTTTCCCGGCTCACGCTCCAGCTTCGGCGACCCCGCGCTCTTGACCGACGTCATCGAGGACTTCCCCGAGGTCCAGTTCGTGCTGGCGCACGGCGGCCGAGGGTGGTGGTACGACACGGCGGGATTCTTGGCTCTGTCCAAGGAAAATGTCTGGCTCGACCTCGCGGGCCTGCCCCCGAAGAAGCTCCCGGACTACTACACCCGCTTCGATTTCCAGCGCCTGGCGGAAAAGTTCGTCTTCGGCACCGACTGGCCAGGCGTCCCCGGAGCCAACCGCAACGTCCGCGCACTCGCCAAACTGGGCCTGCCCAACGGAGTGCTCCGCGCGGTCCTCGCGGGCAACGCGGCCAAACTCTTCCCCGGCCTGGCCGTCTGAAAACCGCCCCCGGTACTTAACCAACCCCCCGCCCGTCCCTGGGGGCTCCGCCCTGCACCAGTCTACCGGCCCCCACCGACACCACCCAGCCAAAAGGCGACTTGTCCACAGGCGGCCAAGACTGTGGGTAACCTGGAAAAGGCCAGGTCAGAGGCTATAAAAGCAGGCGGGATTCAGCGGGCTCCCTCCCCGACGAAAGAGCCCGCTGAACCCCAGGTTCAGGTGACGAGCTGGTGCAGGCAGAGGACGTTGCCCTCTGAATCGGCGAACCAGGCGGCGCGTTCCTTGCCGAGCTCGGCGATGTGGTTGACGGTCTTCAAGCCTTCCATTTCGAAGTCCTGGAAGCGCACGCCGCGTTCTTCCAGTGTGGAGATCTCGCCTTCGAGGTCGCCGACCTCGAAGCTGAGTGCGGTGTTCTCACTCTGTGCTCCGGCCGGCATCGGGCGGAGACCGATCGAGCCCGCCCCGGCTTCGAAGTACACGGTGCCGTCGTCGCCCGCACCCATCCGGCGCAGGCCAAGTGCGTCGGCGTAGAAGCGGGAGGCGCGCTCGGCGTCGGCGACGGGGAGCATGGTCGTGATGGTCGATTCGGTGAGCATGCGGCCATGTTCCGCTTGCCGGAGCACATGAACCAAGAGGCCGATAGACCCTGGTTTTTCACTGCGAGTTGGCGGCGCGCAGCGCACGCATCGCGTCGGCCAGCGCGGTCGACGCGGTGGGGCCGAGCGGGGCCAGCACGATGCGGCGCAGGATCTCGGCGCACGCCTCGCGAGCCTTTTCGGCGACTTCGGTGCCGTGCTCGGTGAGCTCGGCGAAGGTGACGCGCCGGTCGTCGGGGCTGGGGACACGGCAGATGAGATCCGCGGCGACCATCCGGTCGGCGACCTTCGTGAACCCGCCGCTCGACAACGCCGCCTCCCGCGCGAGCTGGGTCATCGGCATCCGGTGCTCCGCCGAGCGGATCAGCCGGAGCAGGATGTCGAACGTCGCGGGCGCGAGGCCGAAACGCTCGGCGATCTCGCTCATCAGTTTGTCCTGGGTGGCGAGGTAGCCCTCGATGACCAGACCCCACCAGCTGACGATCTCGTCGTCTTCGGGTTTGCTCGGCACCGCGCCAGCATATCTCACCGGAATATATCTTGCGCGCAAGAGGTTATCGGGTTAGCTTGATGAAGCGACCACGAGGAGACAGCGATGTCGATCAAAACTTCCGGCCTCCACCACGTCACCGCGATCGGTGGCGACCCGCAGCGCAACGCGGACTTCTACCTGCGCACGCTCGGCCTGCGGCTGGTGAAGACCACCGTCAACTTCGACGACCCCGGCACGTACCACCTCTACTACGGCGACCAGTCCGGCAAGCCCGGTTCGCTGATGACCTTCTTCCCCTGGAAGGACGCGCCGCGCGGCCGGCACGGCACCGGCCAGGCGACCACGACCTCGTTCTCCGTCCCCGAGAGCTCCATCGGCTGGTGGAAGCAGCATTTGGCGGCCGGCGGCGTCGAGGCGGGCCAGATCCGCAACGCCGACGAGGAGGACGTGCTCACGTTCCGCGACCCGGACGGCCTCGAACTCGCGCTCGTCGCGCACCCGCAGGGCGACCCGCGTGACCCGTGGGACACCAAGCTGGTGCCCGCCGAGCACGCCATCCGCGGCCTGCACTCGGTCACCCTTTCGGTGTCCAAAGAGGACGCGACGGCGGGCATGCTCACCGACGGGCTCGGTCTGAGCTTCGCCAACCAGGACAGCAACCGCCTGCGGTTCGCCGCCGGTGACGGCGGACCTGGCGCGCTGGTCGACGTCCTCGTGACGCCAGAAGCCCCGCGTGGCCTGGTCGCCGCCGGCACCGTCCACCACGTCGCGTGGCGCGCACCGGACGAGCAGACCCAGGTCGAGTGGCGAGAGGAACTCGCCGACAAGGGCGTGCACGTGACGTCCATTTTGGACCGTCAGTACTTCCGATCGATCTACTTCCGTGAGCCGGGCGGCACGTTGCTCGAGGTGGCCACCGACGAACCCGGTTTCGCGATCGACGAGCCGTTGCTGGAGCTCGGCCGCGCGCTGAAGCTCCCGCCGTGGCTGGAGCCCAACCGCGCCGAGATCGAGGCCATGCTGCCGAAGCTCAACCTCCCCAGCGAGAACAACCCGGAGCGGGCATGACACTCGACCACAAGTACCTCGAGGGCGACGAGAACGCCCCGGTGCTGGTGTTGCTGCACGGCACCGGCGGCGGCCCGGACGACCTGCTCGGCCTCGCCAAGGCGCTGAGCCCGGCCTCCGCGGTACTCGCGCCGGCCGGTCCGGTCTCGGAGCACGGCGCGGCCCGCTGGTTCCGACGGCTCGCCGAAGGCGTCTTCGACCACGAGGACGTCGTCGTCAGGGCGAACCAGCTCGCGGATTTCCTCATCAAGGCAAGGGAAACGTACGGACTCGGCGACCGCAGGATGATCGCCATCGGTTTCTCCAACGGCGCCAACATCGCCGCGGCGGTCACCCTGCTCAGGCCGGACGCGCTCACCGAAGCCATCGCGTTCGCGGCCATGTCACCGGTGCCCGAGCCGCCCGCACTGGACCTGGGCACTACCCGGGTGTTCCTGTCCAACGGCGAACGCGACCCGATGGCACCGCTCACCTCGACTGGCGAACTCGTGCGCGCACTGCGTGAGCGCGGCGCGGAAGTCACCGAGCACCGCCATGCCGGCGGGCACCAGGTGACGATCGAAGGCGTCGAATCGGCCAAAGAGTGGATCAAGAGTATTGCCGACGGCTAGAAGAGTCCGCGACACTCACGGGTCATGACCGCACTCGACGCTTGGGCGGAGCAACTCGCCGCCTGGGCCATCCCCGATCACATCGTCGCGGCGGCACCCGAGTCGCCATGGGTGCTGCCGAAGGCGGTGTTCACCCGCCGGGCGGACCGCTATGTCGGTTCGCCCGTCGGCGCGTCCTACGAGGAACTACGCAAAGCCTTGCAGGACAAGGGGACGGTGCTCGACATCGGCGTGGGTGCCGGAGCGGCCAGCCTGCCGGCGGCCGAGTTCATCACGCACCTCACGGCCGTCGACGCCAACGCGGACCTGCTCACCGAGTTCGCGCAGCGTGCCACGGCGCTGGGCATCGAGCACGAACTCGTCCAGGGCCGCTGGCCCGACGTCGCGGGCGATGTCGACCCGGCCGACGTCGTGATCTGCGCGAACGTGCTCTACAACGTGCCGGATCTGCGCCCGTTCGTCGAAGCGCTCACCGGCTGGGCGCGTCGGCGGGTGATCGTCGAGCTCGCCGACGCCCACCCGCTGACCTCGCTCAACGCGTTGTGGAAGCACTTCCACGACATCGACCGCCCACTCGGCCCGACCGCCGAGGACGCCGCCGCCGCGCTGCGTGAACTCGGCGTCGAACCCGAGATCGCCCGCTGGCGCAGGCCTTCGATGGCCGAATACCGGCGCTTCGGCGAATTGGTCGACGTCACCCGGCGACGGCTCTGCCTCCCGCCCGAGGCCGCCGACGACGTCGCGGAAGCCTTGCGCGGTCAGGGAATCGACGCGGGCAATCCGCCGGATCTCGGTTCCTCCGGCCGCGAAGTGGTCACCTTGTCCTGGTCCGGCTCACCCAAATGGGGGTCGTGACCCAGCGTCAACGGCCTGTTGGCCGCACAATCGGGTCATGACTCACGCGCACGACAGCGCCGAAATCCCCGAACCGGCACCCGAGTACACCGAAGCCGAGCCCCGGCACGCCAAAAAGGTGAAGAGCGGGCGGATCAGCGGGGTCTGGGTCGCTGTGATCGTGGCGCTCCTCGTGCTGGTCCTGCTGCTGATCTTCATCCTGCAGAACCTCGACACGGTCAGCGTGCACTTCTTCGGCATCGACGGCAGCATGCCGCTGGCCGTGGCGATGCTGTTCTCGGTGATCGCCGGCGGCGCGCTGGTCGCGCTGATCGGCGGCGCCCGGATCCTGCAGCTGCGCAGGCAGGTGCGCCGCTAAGTCGTCTTCTTCAGCTGGTCGGCGCGCAGGATCAGCGCCAGCCCTGCCACGGCGAGGATCAGCCCGACCCACCACGGGGTCGGGAAGACGTGCTTGTCCAGCAAGCCGAGCAGTCCCCAGTGCTTGTCCCAGCCGAACCAGGCGATCATCGAACCGGCGCCCTGGATGACCCCCAGCGCGCCGACGCCCTCCAGCACGGTCAACGCTTCCTTGCTTGCCATAGTGTTTCCCCCGATCGGAATCTTTATGGTTCGATCGTATCAAATAAGCGGGGAATCATGCCGAAAAAGGTGGATCACGAGCAGCGGCGCAGGCAGATCGCCGAGGCCGTGTGGCGGATCGCGAGCGGGCGCGGGCTGGAAGACGTGACATTGCGGCAGGTCGCGGCGGAGGCGGGAGTCTCGACGCGCCTGGTGCAGTACTACTTCGGCTCACGCGACGCGTTGCTGCTCGGCGCACTCGAACTGCTCTCGCTCGATCAGAAGCGACTGGTCGAAGAGCGGATCCCGGCCGGCGCGTCGCCGCGGCGGCTCGTGCGCGAGATCCTCATCGGGCTGCTGCCCTTGGATGACCGGCAGCGGATGATCCTGCTGGTCCAGCTCGCCTACTTCATCCGCGCGCTCAACGATGAGGCGCTCGCCGGCGCGTTCCTCGACCCCGAAGACGAGTCGCTGGAGAACCTGCTCATCGAGATCATGACCGCGGCGCAAGCTCAGGGACAGGTGGCGGACGGGCTCGACCTCGCACGCGAGGCCGACACGCTACTCGCGGTTTCGATCGGCGTCGGGCCGGACATCCTGGTCGGTCTCAAGACGGCTGACCAGGTGATCGCCATGATCGACTATCACCTGGACCGTATCTTCCTCAGCTCAGAATGATCGACACCATGCCGAGCATGGTCTCCGCGAGTTCGCCCTTCGCCGTCACCCGATCCTCGACGTCGGCAGGCCGGACAGTGCGGGTGCAGAGCCGCCAGAACGTGTCGGCGTCGGTGCTCACGGACGACACCGTCGCCTTGCCAGGTGAACAGCGGTCCAGCAGCCAGCCTTCAGCCTCGCGCCGAGCCGTCCAGACCTGGCCGCCGACGGTGTAAGTGACCTGCTTCCCCACGCGTGCTTCGCAGTCACGCAAGGTGAACGGCAGCGCGCGCATGAACGTGTCGATCACCGGATCGCGGAATTCCCGCTGGTCGAGCGGCCGCGCGCCGACCGCCTCCCGGATCTGCTGCTGATGCACCCAGTACTCCGTGTACTCGCGCGCCGCGTCCAGCCACACCGGCGCCGGCTCCGGCCCGGCCCAGCTCACCGGCTCGCCGAGCTCGTCGAGATCGAGCCTGCTCCACAGGTCGGTGATCTGCGCGGTGCTGTCCACCAGCAAGCCGAACAGGACTTCGGGCGAAAGCCGGCGCAGCGCGAGCACCCACTCGGCGTTGATCCGGTCGATGAACACCCCGAACGCCTCGCCGGGACGTGGACCGCCGACGCGGTAGTCGTCTCGATCACGGGAAAGCCTGCCGAGCTTGTCGCCGAGGATGTGCGCCGCGACGTCGTGCACCGACCAGCCCGCGCAGGCGGTCGGCGCCGCCCACTGGTCCGCGTCGAGCCCGCCGAGCAGGTCGATCAAGGCCTGTTCTTCCTTGGCCAGCAGCGCGAGCACGTCGATCGGCGGACCCCAGCGGGAGAACGGCATGAGTGTGATTGTCCCAGCTCGCTCTCGGCCGTTCGGCGTACCCACAGGTAGGCTCGGAATGTGAACGTGCACGAGCGAATGCTCGGCCCCGGCAGGGGCGACCGTCCCGAGGACAGTGCCGGCCCCGGCAACGACGGCCCCAACCTGGTCCAGCGGGCCGGTGCGCTGGCGAGCTGGGCCGCGAGGACCGGCTTTTCCATCGGCAGGCGGCTGCCGGGGGTCGAGGCGGCCGAGCGCGGGCTGCTGCAGATCGAACGCCAGCTGCTCGGCGAGCTCCGGCGGCGGCTCGACGAGGTCGACGACCCGTACCACGCCGCGCTGACCGCCGCGTCCAGCATGAACAGCTACCAGGGCAACGGCCTGCAGGCGCGGGACACGGTCACCGTCGTCCCCGCGCGCGGCGACCTCAGCGAACCGCTGCGTGCCGCGATGGCCGAGCTGCTCAACCGGTCCATCGGTTTCGGCCGCGACCGCGCCAAGGAGTACCTGTACGCGGTCATCCTGCGTCAGCTCACTCCGGATGAGGCGCGCATACTCTCCGCGCTGTCCGACGGCACGCCGTTCCCGCTGATCGACGTCGCCGAACGCACCAACCTCGGCGGTGCCGGCCGGATCGTGCTGCGCAACGCGTCGACCGTCGGCAAGAACGCCGGGGTCTCGCTGCTCGACCAGGTGCCGAGCTACGTCACGAGGCTCGTCGGGCTCGGGCTGGCCGAGATCGACGAGGAAGCGCCGTCGCTGGAGACCCAGTACGAGATCCTGATGACGGACGAAACGGTCCGCGAAGCCGAGAAATCGGTGAAGCGCGCCAAGTTCATCCGGCGTACCGTGCACATCTCGCGGCTCGGCGCGCAGTTCTGGACGGCGTGTGACCCGACGAGGTAGGGGGGCTTCGTGAGCGATCTCGCTCAGCACTGGCCCCTTTATGCCTCGATCCCGCTCGTCGCGGCGCTCATCGGGTACGTGACCAAGCTGGTCGCCATCCGGATGATGTTCCAGCCGCTCGAGTTCGTCGGCATCAAGCCTTTCTTAGGCTGGCAGGGCATCGTCCCGAAGCGTGCCGCGCGGATGGCGAGCATCGCGTGCGACACGATGACCCAGCAGCTTATTAAGCCTGCTGAAGTCCTAGAGCGGCTCGATCCGGCACGGGTCGCTAAAGAGCTTGAGAAACCACTGCTGTCCGCGGTCGAAGAGATCGTGCGTGACGTCGCGGGCCAGTATCAGGCGGATCTGTGGGAATCGATGCCCGTCCGCATGCAGGAAATGGTCATCCGCCGTGTGCAGGCCGAGGCGCCGAAGATGATCGCCGGGGTGCTCGACGCGATCAAGGAGGACATCGACCAGGTCTTCGATCTCAAGGACATGGTCGTCACCGCGCTGGTCAAGGACAAGGCGCTGCTGAACCGGATCTTCCGCGAGTCGGGGGACAAGGAGTTCCAGTTCATCGCACGGTCGGGGCTGGTGTTCGGCGGGCTCATCGGCGTCATCCAGCTGATCGTCTGGCTGCTGTTCCGCTTCCCGCTGATCATGCCGTTGTTCGGGTTGTTCACCGGCTGGTTCACGGACTGGCTGGCGCTCAAGATGATCTTCGTGCCGCGGCGGCCGAAGAAGTACTTCGGGATCGTCGAGTGGCAGGGGTTGTTCCTCAAGCGCCGCGAAGAGGTCGCGGAGGCGTACGGCGCGCTCATCGCGAAGGAGATCATCACCCCGCACAACGTGCTCGAAGCCGTGCTGCGCGGGCCGCTTTCGGATCGGGTGCTCGCGTTGATCCAGCGTCAGATCGACACCGAACTCGGCCTCTCGCGCCGTCCGCTGGTGGTGTTCGCCGTCGGCAGCAAGCGCTACCAGGAGATGAAGCTCAGCATTTCGCGCAAGATCATGGACCGGCTGCCGGAGTCGATGCGTTATATCGAGGACTACGCCGAAGACGCGATGGACATTCGCAACCTGCTGGTCACCAAAATGAAAGAATTGGAGCCGGAGGAGTTCGAAGAACTGCTGCGGCCCGCGTTCCAGCAGGACGAATGGATCCTGATCGCGACCGGCGCGGTACTCGGATTCTGTATGGGCGAGGCACAAGTGCTGCTGCTGGAGCATTTCTCGGGCTGAGTGCCCTTTGGGGAACCGGATGCCACCCGAAAAGCGGCTCTGCATTTCCGCCGATCGGTCTAAGGTGACGCCGTGCAGACCTCGTGGCAGCAGGACATCCGTATCGCCATGACCATGGTGGGTGGTTCGAGCCTGGCCGTCTGGATGGGCGGGGTCGCCGCCGAGACCTCGGAACTGTTGCACGCCACGGGTGACAGCGTCTACCGGCGGCTGCTCGACCTGCTCAACGCGACCGTCTCGCTCGACGTGCTGACCGGCACGAGTGCGGGCAGCATCAACGTCGCGTGCCTGGGGCTGGCCGAGGCGTACGGTTCGACGCCTGCGGTGCTGCGCGACTCGTGGATCGAGATGGGCGCGTTCGAAAAGCTGCTGCGCGATCCCGGTGAGAAGCAGCCGCGGTCCCTGTTCGACGGGGACAAGGTGCTGCTCGGCGGGCTGCAGACCGCGTTGCGCGACATCATCGGTGATCGCAGGCCTGTCGAATCGCCGGACGTGACCGTGCTGCTCACCGGCACCATGATCGACGCCGAGACCGCGCGGTTCGACGACGCGCTCGGCAACCTGGTGCGCGACAGCGAACATCGGCTGGTGTTCCGCTTCGACCGTCCGATGTGGAACAACGGAGTGGTCGAGCCGCTCGCGCTGGCGGCCCGCTCGTCCGCGTCTTTTCCTGGCGCCTTCGAGCTTTCGTGCGTTCCGGTCGGCGTGCCCGGCGCGGACAAGGCGCATCCGGACATGAGCGCCTACGCCGACGTCACCCGTTCGCATTGGCTCACTGACGGCGGTGTGCTGCTTAAGAAGCCGCTAGGGCCCGCCCTGCGTGAGATTTTCGAGCGTCCTGCCGAGCAGGATGTCAGGCGGCTGCTGCTTTATGTCGTCCCGACCGGCGAGGGCGAGGCCGAGCAGAAGAAGGTCGACCCGAAGAATCCGCCGCTGCTCGGCGGGGCGATGAGCCAGGTCGTCACGGCCGTGATGAACCAGTCGATCAGCGCCGAGTTCGACGAGCTGACCCGGCACAACGACGCCGTGGTCAAGACTCGGGGCACGCGGGTCTCGCTGGCGGCGCTCGGTTGCAGGGTCGGCGCCGAGGCGCTGGTCGACGAGCGGCTTATGAAGGACTACCGGCAGCGTCGCGTCCAGGAAGACGCGACGCAACTGGTCCGCGAAGCGACGCGAAGGCTTAATAAGGCCGGTGGCAACGGCGAGTGGGCTTCCGGCGTTTCCGCGGAGTTGCGTGCGGTCGCGATCAAGGGCCTGTGCACCGAACTGCCTGAGACCGTGCCGTCCGGTGCTTGTGAAGGCGCGGAGCTCGTCGCGTTCCGGACCTCCGCGCTCGACGACGCCGTCGCGACCGGGTTGCAGCTGATCAACAACGGTTTCCGGCTCGGGCCGTCCCCTGAGCAGGCGGCGTTGTTCAACGACAGCCGGACGCTGCTGCACGAGGCACGCAAGGCCGCGGCCCGCGAGATCCGGCTGACCGACTGGATCGGCCGGCAGCGGTTGCCGAAGAAGGACGAAGAGCTCGTCACCTGGGTCAAATGGCTGGCCGATGAATGGGCTTTCCTTGGCAGGAAAGAACAACTCGCCGGCGCGTGGAAGCAGGTCGTCGACGCGCTCCGTGCGGTGACACCCGCGCTGCGCGGGTTGCCCGCCGACAAGGACCCCGACGCCGCGAACACCGTGAAGACGCTGCTCGACTGGCTCGGCCTCACCGACGACCAGCGCACCGCGTCGGACGCGCTCGTCAACGCCAGGCTGCTGACGCTGCACATCGCCACCCGTGGCCTGCTCGCGCAGATCCCGTCGGTGGACCAGCGGGTCGACCTGGTACAGGTCAGCGCCGATTCGCGCACCTTGCTCGACATGAAACGGTCGCGCGCCACGGACAAGCTCACCGGGATGCAGGCCGACTACTTCGGCGCGTTCTACAAGGCGTCGTGGCGGGCGAACGACTGGATGTGGGGCCGGGTCGACGCGGTCGGCTGGCTGCTGCAATGCCTGCTCGACCCGAAACGCTTGCGCCTGCTGGCCGAACTCGAAGGCAAGGAAGCTTTCCGGGACAGGGTAAAGGAACTCTTCGACAGCATCGGCTGGCGCTCACCGGGCGAGGACGACAACATCACGGCCGACGAAGCCGCGAACCTGAGCAAGCAGCTCGACGCCGAGCTGGCTTTCCTTGGCCTGGACGGCGAACTCCACCGGCTGGACGAATTCGGCAAGGCGCCGGTGAGCATGCCCATCACCGCCATGGTGCTGGCCAGGTCCCGTCAGCTGCAGATCGCGCGCGCCGAGCTCCCGGTCGTCGCCAAGCAGGCGACCGAGGACGCGGTGAAGGCACGCGGGAACGGGAAAATGTCGGAGCGGTTCCGTAAACTGAATCTCGACGCCATGGACGACGACTCGACACGCCGTGCGTTCCGCGAATGCCAGGTCTCCGCGGAACGGCTCGAGGGCGAACGTGGCTCGATGCTGCTCACCAAAACCTTGATCAAGGCCGGTGCGGCGGGCCTGAACGCCGTCACCGGCGCCACGCCGAGCATGCCTGCCTCCGTCCGGCCCGCCGCGCAGTTCGCGCAGGCGACCGGCCGGTCGGCCTGGTGGATCGCGCAGGGCGCGGCCAACCTGCGCGCGCCGTGGAACTTCCTCGCGGCGGCGGTCACCGTGCTGGCCGGGTTCATCCTCGGCAACCAGACCAGCGCGGTACTGCAATGGATCGGCCTGCCGGTGGTGGCGGGCGCCGGCGTGTTCCTGCTGGTCAGCGTGTTCGCGCTGCGCAGCACCTGGCGGCGGTTCCTGACCGTGCTGCTGGTGCTCGCGGCCGGCTGCCTGCTGTTCGCGGGCTTCATCCCGCCCATCCGCGAGCATCTGTTCGGCTGGCTGGGCTCGGCGATGGCCGCGTTCGGGCGCGGTGAGGCCGCGGTCTGGTGGCTGGTCGTGGTGGCGCTGCTGATCCTGCCCGCGATCGTCACTCCCGCGGGCGCGTTGTGGCGCCGCCTGCGCAAGAAGTGACGGTCGTGAGTGTTTCGGCCGCGGGATCCGCATGAACGGCACGTTCACAACGTCGAACGTTGTGAACGTGCCGTTCACGTCGCGCGATCCAGGCAAACGGACCAGCGGAGGCGGGTGTGACGTTCCGATAACGCTCAGTGACAAGGCATCGGCGGAAGCTCGCGCTGGGCGGCTGGTCGCGGCGCAATTTGCGCAGGCTGCGGCAACCCCGAATTCTACTGAGTACACAGCGCGCGCCGGATCCAAACATGCCTGTGGGACTCCTCACCGAGGAGTTCGCGTTCCCCCAGGTCTGGCGCAGATGGCGTAACCGGCCGCCTGCGATCGCGAAATGTGTCTGTTACGTTAGTTGATATGTCCGGAAAGCACTTGATCGAATCGCCGACCAAGGCCGACGGTGCCGCGTTATGGCGAATTGCGCGTGATTCGCGGAAGCTGGATCTCAACTCGCCTTACGCGTATTTGTTGTGGTGCAAGGATTTCGCTGACACCTCCGTGGTCGCCAAGGTCGATGGGGAAGCGGTCGGTTTCGTCATCGCCTACCGCAGGCCGTCGAACCCGAGCGCCGCATTGGTGTGGCAAGTGGCGGTTGACGCGTCGCAGCGAGGAAAAGGCCTGGCAGGCAAGATGCTCGACGTCTTGTTCGGCAAGCTCGTCGACAGTGGTGTCGAGTTCCTCGAAACCACCATCACGCCTGACAACGACGCTTCCATAGCGCTGTTCGGTTCGTTCGCGAAGCGCTGGAACACACAGTTGGAACGCGAAGAACTGTTCACCTCCCAAGACTTCCCGAGTGACGGCCAGCACGATCCGGAGGACCTTTACCGGATCGGGCCGCTCAACCACTGAATGGAACGCCACGAGTCATGAACATTTTCGAAGAGCTCGAATCCGAAGTCCGCAGTTACAGCCGAGGCTGGCCGGTCGTTTTCGACCGCGCGCAGGGCAGCCGCGTTTTCGACGAGGAGGGCAAGTCCTACCTCGACTTCTTCGCAGGCGCCGGCGCGCTGAACTACGGGCACAACAACCCCGTGCTCAAGCAGGCTCTGCTCGACTACATCCAGCGTGACGGCATCACCCACGCGCTGGATATGTTCACCGTCGCCAAGCGGAACTTCCTGGAGACCTTCAAGGAGAAGATCCTCGAACCGCGCGACCTGAACTACAAGATCGTCTTCCCTGGCCCCGGTGGCGCCAACGCCGTCGAAGCCGCGCTGAAGCTCGCGCGGAAGGTGACCGGCAAGGAGTCGGTCATCAACTTCACCAACGCGTTCCACGGGATGACGCTGGGCGCGCTGTCGGTGACCGGCAACTCGATGAAGCGTGGCGGCGCCGGCGTGCCGCTGGTGCACGCGACGCCGATGCCGTACGACGCCTACTTCGACGGCCAGTACCCCGATTTCCTCTACTTCGAGCGACTGCTCGAAGACTCCGGCAGTGGCCTGAACGAGCCCGCCGCCGTGATCGTCGAGGGCGTGCAGGGTGAGGGTGGCATCAACGCCGCGAGCCTCGCCTGGCTCAAGGGGCTGGCCGACCTGTGCGAGAAGCACAGCATCCTGCTGATCTTCGACGACGTCCAGATGGGCTGCGGCCGTACCGGGCCGTTCTTCAGCTTCGAGGACGCGGGCATCAAGCCCGACATCGTGTGCTTGTCGAAGTCGATCGGCGGCTACGGCTTGCCGATGGCGCTGACGCTTATCAAGCCAGAACTCGACGTGTGGGAGCCCGGCGAGCACAACGGCACCTTCCGCGGGATCAGCCCCGCGTTCGTCACTGCCACCGAGGCGCTGCGCACCTACTGGAGCGACGACGAGCTTGAGAAGTCGACGAAGGCGAAGGGCGAGCGCATCGCCGCCGCGTTCACCGACATCGTCGACGCCTACCCGGCGGCGAACCTCGTCGCGAAGGGCCGAGGCCTCGCGCGCGGTATCGAGTTCGAGAGCGGCGAGCTGGCGGGCAAGGTGTGCGCCGCCGCGTTCGAGCGCGGGCTGCTGATGGAGACCGCGGGTCCCGACGGCGAGGTCATGAAGCTGCTGCCGCCGCTGACCGTCACCGACGACGAGATCACCGAAGGACTCAAGATCATCGACGAGTCCATCGCGACCGTCCTGAAGTAAGGAGCGCAGCTTGATCGTCCGGACACTCGACGAGATCACCGACACCGACGCCGACATCAAGACCGAGAACTGGCGTAGCAAGCGGATCATCCTCGCCAAGGAGGGCGTCGGCTTCTCGGTGCACGAAACCACGCTCTACGCGGGCACCACGAGCGACTTCTGGTACGCCAACCACATCGAGGCCGTCTTCATCACCGAGGGTGAGGGTGAGATCGAGGACAAGGGCACCGGCAAGGTCTACCCGCTCGCGCCCGGCACGCTTTATCTGCTCAACGATCACGACAAGCACCAGGTCAGGGCCAAGACCGACATCAAGTGCGTGTGCGTGTTCAACCCGCCCGTCACAGGCCGCGAGGTGCACGACGAACACGGTGTGTACCCACTTATCACCGAGTAACAACCAGGAGGAGAGCCGGTTTGACCCTCATGGACACCGGGGTGCTTGACGCGTACCCCACCCGGATCGCCGGGAACCCGCAGCTGCTGGACCGCACCGATCCCACGGTGTGGGGCGCCGCGTCTGACGGCCCGATCGACGCGGCGACGCTGGCCTCACACGACGCCAAGGGCTACTCGATCGTGGACGGCCTGCTCTCCCCGGCCGAGGTGCAGGCGTACTGGCAGGAGCTCGTCAGACTCTCGGCCGATCCGGCGCTCAACGCCGACGAGCGCGTGATCAGGGAAAAGCGGTCGCGGGGCGTGCGGTCGATCTTCGACGTGCACCGCCTCAGCGAGATCATCGACGAACTCGTGCGCGATCCGCGGGTGCTCGACAGGGCCAGGCAGATCCTCGGCTCGGACGTCTACCTCCACCAGACGCGGGTCAACTACATGCCGGGCTTCAAGGGCTCGGGGTTCTACTGGCACTCCGACTTCGAGACCTGGCACGCCGAGGACGGCATGCCGTCGCCGCGTGCGGTGAGCTGCTCGATCGCGCTGACCGACAACTACCCGTTCAACGGCGGGTTGATGGTCATGCCCGGCTCGCAGCGCACGTTCATCCAGTGCGCGGGCGAGACGCCGGAGGACAATTACAAGAATTCCCTCAAAGAACAGAAAACGGGCGTTCCGGCCGAGGATCATGTCACGGCGATGGCCGCCGAACACGGCATCGACCAGTTCACCGGGCAGGCCGGTTCGGCGTTGTTCTTCGACTCCAACATCCTGCACGGCTCGGGCAACAACATCACCCCGTACCCGCGCTCGAACATCTTCCTCGTGTTCAACAGCGTGGAAAACGCGCTGCTGCAACCCTTTGCGGCGGGCAAGCCGCGGCCGGACTTCATCGCGGGGCGCGATTTCACCCCGTTGAGGCGATGAGAATCCAGGGCAGGGTCGGCTGTAGCCACATCAACGCGCCCTGTTACCTTGTCGCCATCGAGCAGACGCCGTGTCTGCGAAGAAGTTGTCGATGATCGCGAGGGTTCCAAGCTCGGGGTGAGCCCACCCGAACGGTTGTTGACAGATCTCCACGCACGACCCCTTACCGACAGATCGGGACTGACGGTAAGGGGTCGTGTTGCGTTGTAGCCCGGTTGAGATCAAGCGCCGGGTGCTTCTTGAACTGTGTTCACGGTAGGTTGGCCTCTCCGGTTGAATCGCGATCGGGAGGTGGCATGGGCACGGACGCGGCGTATTTCCAGCTGCTGGGCCCTGTTCAGCTACTGGACGGCGATCGCGCCGTCCCGATCGGCGGGCCCAGCGTCCGCGGGCTGCTGGCTTTGCTCGCACTCGAAGTGAACCGGGTCGTGTCACTCGACGACATCATCGACGCGCTGTGGGGCCACGATCCGCCCGCGACCGCCAAGACGATCGTGCAGGGCAACGTTTCCCATCTCAGACGGGTGCTGCGGTCGATACAGGGTGACAGCGACGTCGGCGCCAAGATCCTCACCGCCTCGCCCGGGTACCTGCTCGCCGCCGATCCCGACACCGTCGACGCGCACCGCGCGCGCAACCTGCTCGACCTCGCCACGCGTGCCGAAGGGGAGCAGCGGGCCGAACTGCTCGCCGAGGCCCATTCGCTCTGGCAGGGACCGGTGCTCGCCGGTGTGCCCGACTCCGTGCGAGCCTCCGAACTGGAGGAACTCCGCCTCGCCGTGCATGGCGCGCGTGTCGACGCGGACCTCGAACTCGGCCGGTACTCGTCGCTGATCGTCGAACTCAGCCCGATCGTGCGGGCCAACCCGTTCGCCGAACGCACCGTCGCCCAGCTGATGCGCGCGCTCTACCACTCGGGCCGTCGCGGCGACGCGCTCGAGCTCTACCAGCGAGTTTCGCATCGCGTGGTCGACACACTCGGCATCGAGCCGGGCTCGGAGCTGCGGGATCTGCACGAGCGCGTGCTCAACGACGACCTGGCCGCGCCGGTGCCGGCTGAGGTGATGCCCGCCCCGGTCGCGGCGCAGCTGCCAGCCGCCGTGCCGAAACTCGCCGGTCGCGACGGGGATCTCGCGTGGCTCGACGACATGCTGCGGCGTGCCGAGGCCGGGGAAAGCGTGGTCGGTGTCGTCACCGGGACCGCGGGTGTCGGCAAGAGCGCGCTGGTCGTCTGGTGGGCGCATCGCGTTTCGCGGCGGTTCCCCGACGGAATCCTGTTCGCGTCGCTGCGCGGGTTCGATCCCCGGCACCCGCCGCTGGAGCCCGCCGATCTGCTGACACAGTTCCTGCTCGGACTGGGGGTGCCCGCGCCCGAGGTGCCCGATCAGGTCCACGAGCGCATCGCGCTGTACCGCTCGCTCATCGCGGGCCGCCGGATGCTGGTGCTGCTCGACGACGCCCGCACCGCCGACCAGGTCACGCCGCTGATCCCGCCGGGGTCCCGGTCGATGACGCTGGTGACGAGCCGGGCCAGGCTCGACGGGCTCGCCGTGTCGAACACGGCACGGCTGCGTGCGCTCGGCACACTCGCGCCCCACGACGCCGTACGGCTCATCGAAGAGCTCGCCGGTCCCGATCCCGTCAACGACCAGCTCGCCGAGCTCTGCGGCCATCTCCCGCTGGCGCTGCGGATCGTCGGCGCCAGACTGGCCGCGAGTCCACAATGGACGGCCGACGAACTGGTCGGTGAACTCGCGAACGAGCGGACCAGGCTGGCCGCGCTCGATGTCGAAGACTTCGGCATGCGTGCCGCGCTCGACCTGTCCTACCGCGGCCTGCCGCCCGAGATCGCGGAACGGTTCCGGCTCATCGGCGCGCTCACCTGCCAGACGGCGAGCCCGCATCTGCTGGCGACGCTGTGCGGCATCACCACCCGCGAGGCGCGGCGCACGCTGCGGACGCTCGCCGCGCACAGCCTGCTGACGGAAACCGCCCGAGACGTCTTCGCGCCCCACGATCTGGTGCGGCTGTACCTGCGGGAACTGGCTGAAAAGGAGCTGTGCGAGTCCGAACGGCACCAAGTGCTCACCCGCTCGGTGCGCTACTACAAGGCCGTCGCCGACCGTGCCCGCCGCAGGTTGCTGCGGATCGTCGACCCGCTGGACTTCACGAAGTCGATCGCCGCCGACTGCGTCCCCGACCTCAACTGTTTCGACGAGGCCCAGTACTGGTTCGCGATGGAATGGCCCAACCTGATCGCGATCCTCGAAGCGGCGGAGGCGGCTGGGCGGCACGAGGACGTTTGGCAACTCGCGAGAGTCGCTCACACTTATCAAGTCGTTTGCCCGCTCTGGGACGAGTGGACGCGGCTCGTCGGCATCGGCATCCAGGCCGCGCGAGCGTCGGGGAACGAACTCGGCCTGTGCTGGATGCTGATCTCGCGTTGCGCGATGTCGCTGACCTTCGAGCTGCCGGAAGGCTGTCTCGCCGACGCCGAAGCCGCGTTGGAGATCGCGACCGCGCTGGGCGACGGCAGGCTCGTGACCTCGGCGAACATCCACCTCGGCTCGGCTTTGACCCTGCAGGGCCGCTACCGCGACGCGCTCGGACGCCTGCGCAGCGCCGCGGCGGAGGCCGAGCGCACCAACGACCTCGCACTGCGCGGCCAGGCACTCAACAACTGCGCCGAAGCCGAAAAGCGGGCCGGGCTGTACGCCGAAGCGATCGATCACCAGCTCGCCTCGCTCGAGATCGACCGCCGCCTCGGCGACGACAGCTACGTCGGCGTCTCGCTGAACAACCTCGCCGAGCTTCATCTGGCATTGGGTGAGTTGCCCGATGCGGAGCGTTACGCCTGGGAATCGGTCGAACTCACTCGGAGCAGGCAATTCACCTTGCAGGAAGGCGTCTCCCGGCTGACGCTCGGCCGCACCCTGCGCGCCAAGGGCGACCACGTCCAGGCCCGTGAACAGCTCGAACTCGCGCTCGGCCGCTACGAACAGGCCAACCCCCAGCTCGCGGACGAGGTCAGGACCGAGTTACGCGACCTTGTCGTCCGCTCACGCTTAGTGGATTCTTAGTGCGGACTGACGTGTCACGCGTACTGTCCTCAGCGCACCGGTCGAGCCTCAGGGGAGGGGCTGATCCAAAGACCGGCGCCGCGTCCACGGAACCCGGGGCGGGAGTTCCGCTGTGACGCGTGGAGCCGCCAGGAGCGGCTCGCGCGGTCCGGTCGGCGTTGATGGGGGGACGCCGACCGGCCGCTGGCAGGTCGCTTAATGGGCGCCCTTGGGGTCCAGGGTGGCGAAGCAGGTCACACGGGGGCCTAGACCTCGGAAGTCCGTGCTGACCTGGCTGGTGACCACTTTGCCGTCCAGGTAGATGGTGCAGGCGTACTTGTCCGAAGTGCCTGCCGACGGGGGTTTGGACTTCCAGCTTCAGGAAGTAGCTGCCGGCTTCGTAGGACGCTTGCTGGCGCCACTCGCCAGGGCCGATCTCGAGTTCGTGCTGGGCTGTCGACTCGCCGTATCCGACTCGGGCGGTCGTGGACGTGGTGACCACGAACTCGACTTGGTGGGCGTCCGAGGGGACGGCAGGCAGGTGGAAGGCGGCCGTGAAGGCCGCCAAGGTGGTCGTGACCACCACGACGGCCGTCGCTACGAGCGCGATCGCCGACAGGATGAGGCCGGAGAGCGACACCGCCGGGTTCGTCGCCTGGTGACGGCGGCAGCGCATGAAGCCGATGACCGAGAAGATGATGCCCGCGGCTGCGAAGGGGACCGTTCCGAAGACACCAGGCGGGAAGAACAGCAAGGTCAGCGTGACGGCGGCCGCGGCAAGCAGCCCCAGGATGAAGCCCACGCCGCCGAAGCCGTTCTTGGGCTTCGGCGGCGCGGGAGTCCAGTGCGGTGAATTGACGGTCATCGGGCTCCCCAGTGAGTGGTCACCGGGACCTTAGACGTCAGTTCGCCTGCGCGGTGCAGGAAACGTTGTTCTTGACGCTGCTCGCGTCCGTGGTGAGGCTGGCGACCACGTTGCCGTCGAGCAGGATCGTGCAGAGGAGCCGGTCGCCGGCGTTGGTGGGGGCGTCGAGTACGAGCTTGAGCGGGAAGCCACCGGTGTCGTACGAGGCGGTCTGGCGCCAGGTGCCCGGCGGGATGGTGTCTTCCTGGAGCTCGTCGTGGGCGCCGTAGTTGACGTGGGTGGCCGTTGTCACCGTCACCACGAACTCGACGCGGTGCTTCTCGTCCGCGTCGGCCGGGTAGGAGAGCTTGCCGCCGACGACCGAGCTGATGCCCAGTACCGCCAGCATGACGAGCGCGACCACGACACCGAGCGCGGAGACCGCGACGCCCGCCAGCGAGACCGTTCGGTTCGTCGCTTCGCCACGCTTGAAGCGCGCGAGGCCGAGCGCGGACAGTGCGAGTCCGGTCAGGCCCAGCGGCGTGCAGAGCAGGCCGACCATCGGGATCCACGAGACCAGCAGGCCGACGCCACCGGCGACGAGGCCCGCGATGCCGTAGGCGTTCTTCGGGGCTTCGGGTTCGGCGGCGGGCGGCGGGGGCGGCGGCTCGGCCTCACGGCGCGAAGCGGGCGCGAAGTAGTTGGGCGATTCGGTGGTCATCTTGTTCCCCTCGCGAGATTGTGTCTCGTGGGCGAGATTAACCCATCCGGGTGAAATAACAAGAATCAGCCCGGAGTTGGTTAACAAACTGCT
The DNA here is from genome assembly GCF_042734395.1 of Amycolatopsis sp. NPDC059657. Taxonomy (NCBI): domain Bacteria; kingdom Bacillati; phylum Actinomycetota; class Actinomycetes; order Pseudonocardiales; family Pseudonocardiaceae; genus Amycolatopsis; species Amycolatopsis sp. NPDC059657. The sequence continues at coordinate 34,881 of NZ_JBHWEB010000018.1, forward strand.
ATGGGGGCTTTTTGTGGACGATTAACCGGCTTTCCGGTGGCCGGAAATCTAGTCGAACAAACTGACTTCGGGAGTGATCTCCAGCAGTTCGAAAACGGGCCTGCCGCGCCTGCCGTCGATGGTCGTCGTGCGGACCACCCGCAGCCGCGCGGTGACCGGGCGGTCGAGGTTCTCCTTGATCTGATCGAGCAGATCCGGCGAGACCGCGCCCTGGATGGTGCCGCCGGCGTCGCGCTCCAGATAGAAGATCCGGCGGCGCGTGCGGACGCCGTCGAGCCGCCCGCTGACCGTCTCGTAGCCGACCGCCTCACGCGATTCGCGCAGGCTGTTGTGCAGCAGCCGCGCCTGCTCGGTGGTCATGCTGCGGGTGACCTCCTCGCCGGAGGTCGGGGAGAGCTGCAGTCCGATGCCCGCGTTCTTGGTGACGGCGTTGACGATGTCGCTGACCGCGTTGCGCACGGTGTCGCGCTGCAGCAGCACCGCGTCGAGCGCGCCGTCGTCGGAACCGTTGGCTGGCAGGAAGTCGCAGAGTTCCTTCACCGCGCGCTCGGACAGCGTCTCGAGGCCGTCGTGGATGAGCGCGTCGTCGAGCGCGGGCTCCGGGAAGCCGAAGAAGATCGCGTTGCCCGCCTGGCCGCGCTGGATCAGCGGCGCCTTGTCGCGGTCCGCCGGCTGGACGATGGTGACCTCGCCGGACGGATTCCGGATGATGTGGCCGATCTTGGCGGTCGCGTCCTGCAGCGCGCGGCTGATGTCGGAGAACGTGTAGGCGTCCATATGCGTCTCGCCGATGACCGCGACGCGCAGCATCGGGGTGCGGCAGGTGCGCTCGAACTTCGCGTTGGCGGCCATCGCGGACGCGCGCGCCAGATCGTCGAGCCAGGTGCCGCCGGGGATCTCTTCGGCGATACGCCGGAATTCGTTCCTCACCAGATCAGCTCCGGAAATCCGCGGTCGCCTTCGGCCCAGACCTCTTCCCAGGTGTCCTCGTCGCCGGGGCGGCAGAGGAACCCGTCGAGGATGCCGCCGACCGGCTGCACCTGGTCGAGATACATCGCGGGCTGGCCGACGATGACCCCGCGCAGGGTCAGCAGCCCGTACAGCGCGGACCGCCCGGCGCCGTCGAGCCGTTTCAGCGCGCCCCACTCGTCGGGGATGAGCACGACGTCCAGCCCGTCCGGCACGTGGTCCGTTCGCGTGACGAAGGCGCCGCCGACCCAGGCGCGGCCGGAGTTGATGATCCGGCGGGCGACGCCGAGGTAGCTGTTGAGCGCGCTGAACAGGATTTCCCGCTCGTTCTGGTGCGGTGCGTCGAAGACCAGGCGCTCGTAGATGTCGGCGAGATCCGCGGCATGCCGCCCAGGCGGGAGGGTTTTCTCCGCTGTCCAGTGCGGAAGCGGCATGCAGATCCCCCTGGCACTCTGTTCTGAAGGAGAGCGGTGTTCTGAATAAAAGCGACGTTCACTATCCGTAGTCGAATTTACCAGGCGGGTGTCAGCGCCCTCGCCCCGGTCGGTGGTCGGTCGGCGGCCAGTCCTCAGCGCTGGGCCACGCGGGTTCCTCGACCGGAGTATCGGCCTCACGTTCAGGTGGCCACTCCACTGACGGCAGCTGGCCTTCGAGATGGGCGGGCTCCGGCCGGTCGTCCTCCAGCGGCCAGGCGGCGGGCGCGCGCGGTGGGTACTCCTCGACACCGTCGTCGAGCAGGTACGGGTTCGGCGGCGGGCCTGGCACGTACTCGGGCACGGCAGGCTCGTCGTAAACCGGCTCGGGCTGGGCGGGCTTGCGGCGCATCACGAGCGCCGTCACGGCGGCGCCCAGCGCGAACGAAAGCAGCATCCACAGCCAGATCTGCCCGAAAAGCCACAGCATGGGTCACCTCACCGTGATTTCCACGCGGCGCTCGTCGCCACTGGGTTGAGTGTCGCCGTAACCCTTGGAGGTGATCCGGTTCGTCGGGATCCCGTTCCGGATCAGCAGCCGCGCGACGTTGCGCGCCCGGTCCTGCGACAGCTTGAGCGCCGCCTTCTCGCCGCCGGGTCCCTGGCCGACGTGCCCGCCGACCTCGAACTTGGCGTCCGGCGGCGCCTTCTTGAGCAGCTCCGCGAGCTTCTTCGCCGCGCGCTGGCCAGCCGCGGTGACGGTGGCCTCGTCCGGCACGAAGGTGATCGGCTCGGCTGCCAGCGCCTGGTTGATCTCGTCCTGCAGCGCCGCCTTCTCGTCGACCGGGGTGGTCGTCGTCGGCGCGGGCGGTGGTGGCGGCGCGGGCTCGCTACTGCTCGGCGGAGCCGGTGGCGCCGTCGTCGGTTCGGGATCGGCCTTGAGCGTCACGTCGCTCACGCCGTCCACCTCGCGCACGATGTTCTTCGCCTCGACCACCCGCTCGGCGGGAAAACCGCTCAGCGTCGCCGCCCGGCCGTCGAATGTGACCTGACCACCGTTGATGCCCGCCGCCTGCAGCGCGGCGCGCGAACGGTCGGCCAGGTCGGCCTCGATACCGCTGCCCTTGGCCAGGGTGAGGCCGCCCGCGAGCACGCCCGTGATGACGAGCGCCAGCGGTACTAGCACCCACCTCCGTGCGCCTGGCATAGAGCGACCTTAGGACTCAGCCACGCGCTACGCGAGTCTGGAAGCTCACCATCCGTCGACTGGTGATGAACTCTCAGCTCGCGTTGGCGTCCTGCCGGAGTTCCACCGGGAGCAGCGGGGTGAGCTCGCTGTGCTTCGGCGAGAGGCCGTCGCCCATCGACTCGCCACGCAGCTGGCGGCGGATCCACGGCAGCAGGTGCAGCTTCGTCCATTCGAGGTCGGAGCGCCTGGAGGTGATCCAGGTGCTCGGCTCGTCGCTCGCGGGCCACGGCTCGCGCCAGTCCGACTCGACCGGGATACCGAGCACCTCGGCCGCGCGCAGTGCGATCCGGCGATGCGCCTCCGGCGTGAAGTGCAGCCGGTCGTCGCTCCAGGCTCGGCGGTCGTGCAACGGCGCCATCGCCCACATGTCGACCATCTTCGCGCCGTGCCGGTCCGCGATCGCCCACAAATGCGCGTTGTAGATTCCGACTTTCCCCCGCAGAACATGCATAACGGACAATTGCTTGGTGTCCGGGCCATTGAAGATCACGACCGGGATCCCGGCGGCGCGCAGTTCCGCGACACCCTCCTCGAACCGCGCCGCGACCGCGTCAACGTCCGCGCCCGGCACGATGATGTCGTTGCCGCCCGCACACAAGGTGACCAGGTCGGGCTTCATCGCCAAGGCGACCGGGACCTGCTCGTCCATGATCTCGGCCAGCATCTTCCCGCGTAGCGCCAGGTTGGCGTAGCGGAACTCCGGCCTCCCCGCCGCGAGCACCTCCGCCAGCCGATCGGCCCAGCCGCGCATGCTGCCGTCGGGCAGTTCGTCGTTCAGGCCTTCGGTGAAGCTGTCGCCGATCGCCATGTAGCTGTCATATCCATACACGCCGGAATCCCCTTACTTCCCGGTGAAACACCCTGCACACCCCATTCGGCCAACAGCAGACCATGCGCGATTAGTCCCAGCATGCGCTACCGCCGGTTCAACTCCAGGTCACAGTCTCTTATCTTGTCGACCCCGAGCGCATCCGCATTACGTGGAGTTCACCCGCGTACGACCGCTTGTGTCGAACGTCTCCCCGCTTGCGGACTTTCCGAGCTTCTTAGGGCAGGCTAGCCAGCGTGACCGACAAAACTCGGGAGTCGCTCGCGGAGATACTCGGCGGCCGTCAGGGCGCCATCGACGCCAGCGTCCCGCCCGCCGCGTTCGTCGTCGGCTGGCTCGCCGCGGGGCAATCGATTGCCTGGGGCGCGGGCGCCGCGATCGGGGTCGCGGTGGCGCTCGGCGCGTTCCGGGTCGCCCGCGGCGGCAAGGCGCGCGCGGTGGTGGTGAGCCTGGCGATGGTCGTCGCCGCCGCGCTGATCGCGTTGCACACCGGGCGGGCGGAGGACTTCTTCCTCATCCAGCTGCTGTCCAATGTGGCCGCCGGGCTGCTGTGGGCGGCGAGCATCGTCGTCCGCTGGCCGCTGCTGGGCGTGATCGTCGGGATCGTGCTCGGCCAGAAGACCAAGTGGCGTAAAGATCCTGTGTTGCTGCGCGCCTACTCACGGGCGAGCTGGGTGTGGGTCTTCCTGCAGTACACGCTGCGCGTGGCGGTGTACTGGACGCTGTGGTGGAGCGGGCAGGTGGTCGCGCTGGGGATCGCGCGGACGGTGCTGTCCTGGCCGCTGGTGGCGCTCACGGTCGCGACGAGCGGGTGGGTGCTGTATCGAGCGCTGCCGGAGGATCATCCGGGGCTTCGGGTGGTTCAGAACGAACCGGAGAGTTAAGGCGGCCCCCGGCGAGGGGGGAGGGTCCGGGGGCCGAGTCCTACGGTACCCGTTCTTCATGGGTTCGTGCGACGTTTTGCTTCTCAACTTCAGCGGATTTGGATTTTCCAGGCCGCGACCTGGTCTTTTCTAACGATGTACCGGGCGAGGCGCGTCCTCGCCGAACGCGTCGACGGCCGCCAGCCAGGTGGCGCCGAGCACACCGTCGGTGCTCGTCACGACCTCGAGCTCACGCAGCGAGGTGCGCACCAGCACCCCGACCGGGCTCCCGGCGCCGAGCACACTGCCCACCAGCACGACCGGCGTGCGCTCGTCGGCTTCCCGCGCCGCCAGCGCGTTCGCGACGAGCAGTTCCGCGGCACGCGCGACGATCTCCAGCGCGGCCAGTTCCCCTTCGTCGTGCGCGGCGCTGACCAACGGGGCGAACCTGGCCAGCCGGATCGGCGGCTCGGCGTTGACCCCGGTGATGAGACGGCGCGAAAGGGCGAGGCGGTCCGCGGTGGCGTCCAGTTCGGACAGTCCCAGCGCCTCGGTGAGCACCGCGGCGGCCAGCCCGGTCACCCGGTGCCCGCGCGCGAGAACCTCCAAAGTGGAGCGAACGGCCTCGCGGCCGATCCAATAGGCCGAGCCTTCGTCGCCGAGCAGCCAGCCCCAGCCGCCCGCTGTCGACACCATCTTCCGCGCCCGGATGCGGCCCGCGATCGAACCGGTGCCCGCGATCAGCACGGTCCCGTCCGGCTCGGAGGTGGCCGAAGCGAACGCGGCCTCCGCGTCGCTGACCACCCGCACGCCGATGCCGAGCCGCTCCCACGTCCGCGTGAACACGGCCGCGATGGCGGGATCGGTCAGCTTGCTCACCCCGGCCATGCCGACCACGCACGCGCGGGTACGCGCCGGGTCGAGCCCGGCGAGCGCTGCGGTGATCGCTTCGGCGATGTGGGCGGCGGCCTCCTCCGGCGGATGGGAGTTGGGGTTCGCGCCCCCGCTCCGCCCGGTCCCGAGCACACAGCCGGCGGCGTCGGCTGCTACTGCTCGGGTCGAGGTACCGCCGGCGTCGACGCCGACGACATGACCCGTGGACATCAGCGCGTCTTGGTCACCTTCAGCAGGCCGGTCGGCCGGTCGGGGTCACCGCCACGGGCGAGCGAGAGGCCGAGCGCGATCCGCTGGATCGGCAGGATCTCGAGCACCGGCGCGAGTTCCTCGACGGTCTCCGCCACGCCGATGCTCAGCGTGGACTTGACGTCCTTGGCCGCCGAACCGACCGCGAGCACGTCGGCGCCACGGGAGCTGACGGCTTCGAGCACCTCACGCATGGCCTCGCTGCCATGCCCCTTGCTGGTCACCGCGAGCACCGCGGTGTCGCCGTTGACCGCGGCCACCGGGCCGTGCAGCAGGTCGGCGCCGCTGTACGCGCGGGCGGCCAGGTAGCTGGTCTCGGCCAGCTTCAGCGACGCTTCGAGCGCGGTCGGGTACGAGTAACCACGCGCGGTCGTCAGGATGCGGTCGACGAACCGGTAGCGGTCCACCGCGCGCCCGACGCCCTCACCGGCGCCGTCGAGCGTCTGGGTGGCGAGCTCGCCGATGGACTTGGCGTCCTCGGCCTTGCCGCCGCGGATCGCGTCGATGAGCAGGTACAGCGACATCAGCGTCGCCGAGTAGGTCTTCGTCGCTGCCACCGCGTGCTCGACGCCCGCGCCGATGTCCACGGACAGCTCCGCGGCCGCCGCGAGCGGCGACGACGGGGTGTTGCTCACCGACACGGTCAGCGCGCCCTGCTGCCTGGCCACCTCGGTCGCCTCGATCAGGTCCGGCGAGCCGCCACTCTGGCTGACCGTCACGAACAGCACGTCCCGCAGGTCGGGGCGGGCGCCGTAGATGGTCGCCGTCGACGGCGAGACCAGGCCGACCGGCAGGCCGAGCAGTACCTCGATCAGGTACTTCGCGTAGATCGCCGCGTGGTCGCTGGAACCACGCGCGGCGAGCAGCGCGAAGCGGGGAGGGCGCTTGGAGATAGCGTCCGCCACCTCGGCGAACTCGGACTGGCGTTCGACGAGACCGGCGAGCACACTCGGCTGCTCGTCGATCTCGGCGGCCATGTGCTCGCCTGCCACTGGTTGGGAAACGGTCATCTTGATCCTGTCACCTTTCGCTAAGGTCTAGACCAATGCTAGCTGATTCGAATCGTTCAAGGTGGCGCTAGCACGGGCGGGCCTTCACTGGTGAAGAGTACGTTTCCTAGCGGGGTAGTCGCGCGGTCTGTGGGAAAGCTTGAGGAGTCGGACATGTTGGAGACATCGAGTGGAGAGGCGGCCGCGTCGCCGTCGGGCATGAGGGGGCAGCGGGAGCCCAAATACTGGGCACTCAAGCAGCACCTTCTTGATCTCCTTGACGCGCTGCCACCTGGGGCTCCGATCCCCACGGAGCGGGCGCTGGCAGGGGAATTCACGGTTTCGCGCACCACCGTGCGCCAGGCGCTGGCCGATCTGACGGCCGAGGGCAGGCTGCATCGCGTGCAGGGCAAGGGGACCTTCGCCGCCGAGCCGAAGCTCGCGCAGCGGCTGCAGCTGTCTTCGTACACAGAGGACATGCGCGCGCAGGGCCGCGAGCCGTCGTCGAAGCTGTTGGACATCGACGAAATGCCCGTCGAAGCCGATCTGGCGAAGCTGCTCGGCATCCGCGTCGGTGCGAAAATCCTTCGCCTTCGGCGGTTGCGGCTCGCCGACGCGGAGCCGATGGCGCTGGAGACGACGCACCTTCCGATGGCCCGTTTCCGTGGTTTGCGCAAACACGTTTCCGCAGGTGGATCGCTATACGCGGTGCTGCGCGAGCACTACGGCGTCGAGATGGAACGCGCCGAGGAAACGATCGAGACAGCGCTTGCCGGACCGCAGGAAGCGGAGCTGCTCGGCGCCGATGTCGGCATGCCGATGCTGCTGCTTTCCCGGCACAGCTTCGGTGTCGACGGCAAGCCGGTCGAGTACGTCCGGTCGATCTACCGCGGAGATCGGTATAAATTCGTTACGACGCTGCGTAAGCCGTGACCGGACCCGTCACCGCGGGAATCAAGTGGGGTACTCCGGTCGCGCGCGGCGTGCTCGCGACGACCATCCTCGGCTCGGGGATGGCGATGCTGGACGGGACGATCGTCAACGTCGCCCTCCCTCGAATGGGTGAAGAATTACACGCGTCCGTCGCCGATCTGCAATGGATTCTCGACGGTTATCTGCTCGCGCTGGCGGCGTTGATTCTCGTCGCCGGATCACTCGGCGACAGATATGGCCGGCGGCGCATGTTCGTTGTTGGTGTCGTCTGGTTCGGTATCGCGTCGGTGTTGTGCGGTGCTGCGGTTTCCACCGAGATGCTCGTCGCGACGCGGGTGCTGCAAGGCATCGGCGGCGCGTTGCTGACGCCGGGCTCGCTCGCGATCCTGCAATCGTCGTTCGCACGGGAGGACCGGGCGCGCGCGATCGGCGCGTGGTCGGGGCTCGGCGGCATCGCGGCGGCGGTCGGCCCGCTGCTCGGCGGCGCGCTCGTGCAGCTGTGGTCGTGGCGGCTGGCGTTCCTTATCAACCTGCCGCTCGCGATCGTCTGCGTGGTGCTCGCGCGCAAGTACGTCCCGGAGTCCCGTGACGAGCAGAGCGCCGGGCATCCGGACTTCACCGCGGCCGCGCTCGGCGCGGTCGGTCTCGCGGGCCTGACGGGCGCGCTGGTGGAAGCTCCGGCGCGCGGCATCGGCGACGTGGTCGTGCTCATCTCGGCGGTCGCCGGCGTGGCGGGGCTGGGCGCGTTCGTCTGGCTGCAGCACCGCTCGGCCGATCCGCTGGTGCCGCCGCGGCTGTTCCGCGACCGGACGTTCACCCTCGCCAACGTGCTGACGTTCGTCGTCTACGCCGCGCTCGGCGGCGTGTTCATGCTGATGGTCATGCAGTTGCAGGTCTCGCTCGGCTTCTCGCCGACAGAAGCGGGGATCGCCGGGTTGCCGATCACGCTGATCATGCTCGCGCTGTCGGGCCGGTCGGGCGCGCTCGCCGCGCGGATCGGACCTCGGCCGCAGCTCGTCGCCGGCCCGATCCTGGTCGGCGCCGGCATGCTCCTGATGCTGCGGATCACGCCTGGCGCGTCCTACGTGGGCGCGGTGCTGCCCGCGGTGGTGGTGTTCGGGCTCGGACTGGCCGCCGTGGTGGCGCCGGTGACCGCGACCGTGCTCGCCGCCGCGCCGGACCGCTTCGCGGGCGTGGCGTCCGGCGTCAACAACGCGATCGCGCGCACCGGCGGCCTGCTCGCGGTCGCCGTGCTGCCCGCTGTCGCCGGGCTGAGCGGGCAGTCCTATTCGGATCCCGTCGCGCTCACCGCGGGCTGGCAGCGGGCGTTGCTCGTCTGCGCGGTGCTGGCCATCGCGGGCGGGCTGACCGCGCTGGGCATCCACAACGGCGTGCTGTCGGCGCCTCCGGAGCCTGCCGACACGCCTCATCCCGGCGAGTGCCTGCACTGTGGGGTCGACGGTCCGCCGACCCACGTGCGCGCCTCACACGCCTAGCCGAGCAATTCCCCGAGCGCGGCCGGGTCGAGGTTGCCGCCGGAGACGACGGCGACCGTCTTGCCATCGGGGAACTCGTCGGCGTGGAACAGGAACGCGGCCGTCGACACGGCGCCGCTGGGTTCCGCGATCAGGCCCGCCCGCCTGGCCAGCACGCGCACGGCCTCGCGGATCTCGTCCTCGGTGACGGTCAGCATGCCGTCGAGTACCACCTGAAGGTGCGCGAACGTCAGTTCCGACGGCTGCGAGCGCAGGCCGTCGGCGATGGTGCGCACGCGCTTCTCGACCGGCCAGTCGACGCGGTGCCCGGCCTTGAGTCCCTCGGTGGTGTCCGCCGCGAGCTCGGGCTCGACGCCGAAGATCTTCGCGTTCGGGGCGAGCGCCCTGATCGCGGTGCCGATGCCGGAGGCGAGCCCGCCGCCGCTGACCGGGATGAGCACGACCTCGACGTCCGGCAGGTCCTCGGCGATCTCCAAGCCCGCGGTGCCCTGGCCTGCGATGATGTTGCGGTGGTCGAACGGCGGGATCAGCGTCAGCCCGCGCTCCTCGGCGATGGCGTACGCGGCCGACTCGCGCTGGCCGGTCGGCACCTCGACGACCTCGGCGCCGTGCGACAAGGTCGCCTCGACCTTGATCCGCGGCGTCACGTCGGGAACGACGATCACCGCGGGCACCCCGAACTGCTTCGCCGCGAACGCGACCGCTTGCGCGTGGTTACCGCTCGAATACGCGACGACACCTTTTTCGCGGGTTTTCTCGTCGAGCGCGGCGATCGCGTTGTACGCGCCCCTGACCTTGAACGCGCCGATTTGCTGCAGGTTCTCGGGCTTGAGCCACAGCTTGGCAGGGCTGGCCCACAGCTGCGGGAGCAGTGGGGTGCGCAGGGCAACCCCGGCGACCCGCTTGGCCGCGGCGTGGATTTCGTCGATCGTCACCAGGTTCATGCCGCGAGTATGTCAAGGAATCGTCCGATCGTGGTCCATTGTGGACAGTCACTAGTGGCTCTCCTCACCACTGGCCAACCACGGGAGTGACTCGCGCGCCTTAGTCGTTGGGAGAAACGAAGTCTTTTTGAATCGACGGATCAGGATCATGGCAGAGGAGAAAACGGAGAAGCCGGGCACCAAGGTCGTGCAGGTGCTGGCCGCGGCGTTGGCGGCGGTCACCGCGGCATTACTGGGATCCACGCTGGGTGTGGCGGGAACGGTGGCGGGCGCCGCGCTCGCGAGCGTCGTGACGACGGTGGGCGGCGAGATCTACCTGCGGTCGTTGCACCGCACCCGCGACCTGGCCGCCACGAAGTTCAGGCAGACGGACGTTTCGGAGCGGGAGACGGTCGAATTCGCACCCGCGGATTCGGCAGTTTCGGAGAAACCCGCGTGGCGCCGGCGGCTGCCGCTGATCTTGGGCGTGAGCGCGATCGCGTTCGTGGTGGCGCTGGTGGCGATCACCGGGTTCGAGGGCGCGACCGGCAAGACCTTCGGCGGCGGCGACGGCACCACGATCGGCAAGATCGTCGGCGGCGGAGGCGCCAAGCCCGGTGAGGAAAAGCACACCGAGACCCCTGGTTCGACGCCATCGTCCCCGGTCACGACCACGGTGACGGCCCCGCCTTCGACGACCACCCCGCCGCCGACCACGTCCTCGAGCCCGTCGCCGACGACCTCGAGCCCGCCCTCGTCCAGCTCATCGGCGACCACGCCCAGCTCGCCGTCCTCGACGCCGACGCCTTGAGTGCTCGTGAGCGTTGCGGGCGGTTCTATTGCGGGGAAGCCAAATGTGGCGTCCCCCCCCCCGGCAGCTGGGTGAGGGAGAGGTCGTGAGTGTTTTCACCGGTTAGAACCCAATGCCGGGTAGTTAAGGGGCGGGCAGGTTGGTCAAGCCCGCTGCTCGGTGGGTGCCGCACGGTGGTTGAACGTTGCGAACGGGGCGTTCGCAACGCTGAGCGACACATACGCCCCGTTCATTCCGTCCACTCCACCCCACAAAGCAGGCAAATGCGACATTGCGGGGCGAAATTCAGCCGCTTGAGTCCTTTGTGGACGTTAGACGCGAGTCGGTCGGGCCGCCGACGACGGTCCGGCCGACTCGGGTTTCACGTGCTCACGTGCCGATTGACAACGCAGGCCAAGCCTTAATTACCCAGCATTGGGTTAGAACCGGCCGTACCACTCACGACCCCCTGTCCAAGCCGAGTCCAGGAGCACGCCACCTTTGCGCTTCCCCTCGATAACCGCCCGCAACGCTCACGACCCCGCGTGTCACACCAGGTGCGTTTTCAGGGCCCGGGCGGCGAACTCGGGGTCCGAGGCCTCCGTGATCGCCCGGACGACCACCACTCGGGTGGCACCGGCGGCGAGCACCTCGGGCAGCCGGTCGAGGTCGATGCCGCCGATTGCGAACCAGGGGCGTGCAGGTGCTGAAGCGGCCGTGGCACGCACCAGGTCGAGACCGGGCGCGGGACGGCCGGGTTTGGTCGGCGTAGGCCAGCAGGGCCCCGTGCAGAAGTAGTCCGAGCCGTCCTCCGAAGCCGCGGCCGAGGCCTGCGGGACCGAATGCGTCGAGCGGCCGATGACCACGTCGTCGCCCAGGATGCGGCGGGCGGCGGGGACCGGGAGGTCGTCCTGGCCGAGGTGCAGCACGTCGGCGCCCGCGGCCAGTGCGATGTCGGCGCGGTCGTTCACCGAGAGCAGCGCCCCGTGCCGGGCGCAGGCCTCGGCGATGATCTCCAGCGCGGCCAGCTCTTCGCGGGCCTCCAGTGACTTGTCGCGCAGCTGCACGATGTCGACGCCGCCCGCGAGTGCCGCGTCGACGAAGGAGGCGAGGTCGGGGCGCGAGGCAGTGCAGAGGTACAGGCGCGCGTCGTCGAGTCGTTTCCGGATCTGTTCACCGTTGAGCCCAGGCATGGCGGCGACGGTACCCGCGCGCTACGGTGGGGTGGTCCGCACGGGAGCCTCTGAGAGAGGCTGAGAGGGAGTCGAAGAGGCTCCGACCGTGGAACCTGATCCGGATAATGCCGGCGCAGGGAGCGTGCATGAGCAGGTTGAGTGTGGTCGGTGGCGGGGTCATCGGCTTGTCCGTCGCGTGGCGTGCCGCCGCGTCGGGGCGCAAGGTCACCGTTTTCGATCCGAATCCCGGCCGGGGCGCGTCGTGGCTCGCGGGCGGCATGCTCGCGCCCGTCACCGAGGCGTGGCCTGGTGAGGAAGCGGTGCTGCGGATCGGCGAGGAGTCGTTGAGACGTTGGCCAGGCTTCGCCAAGGAACTCGCCGATGAGGGCTTTGATCCAGGGCTGTCCGACGCGGGGACCATGGTCGTCGCGCTCGACAGCGCGGACGCCGGGCATCTCGAAATACTCGCCGAGTACTTGAAGTCGCTCGGGCGCGAAGTCGAGACGGTTACCGGACGCGAAGCGCGCAAGGCCGAGCCTGGATTGTCCGGAGCAGTCCGAACTGGACTGCTCGTGCCCGGCGATTTGGCTGTGGACAACCGAAAGCTGTTGCGGGCGCTGGAAATGGCCGCGCGCAAACGCGGGGTCAAGTTCGTGCGCAAGGAACTCGCCGAGCTGCCGGAAGGCGAGGTCGTCATCGCCGCGGGCGCGTGGAGTTCCCGGCTGCATCCGCTGCTGGACGGGGTACGCCCGCTCAAAGGCGAGATACTCCGCCTGAAACCACGCCGTGGCTGCCTGCCGCCGCCGAAACGCACCGTCCGCGCCGTCGTCGAGGGCAAGCCCATCTACCTTGTCCCGCGCGACGATGGGGAACTCGTGCTCGGCGCGACACAGTACGAGGCGGGCTTCGACACCGCGGTCACCGCGAAGGGTGTCCGCGAGCTGCTCGAAGGCGCCGAGCGCGTCTTTCCGGGCATCGCCGAGTACGAGCTGGCCGAAACCGCCGCCGGGCTGCGGGCGGCCAGTGTGGACACGATGCCGTACATCGGCGAGCTGGCCGACGGCGTCTACGCCGCGACCGGTCATCACCGCAACGGCCTGCTGCTCGCCCCGATCACCGCCGACGCGATCGTCGCGCTGCTCGCGGGCGAGCCGGTGCCGGACGAAGTCATCGCCGCGAATCCCAGGGAGCGAGTCTGATGCAGGTACAGGTCAACGGCAGCTGGCGGGATTTCCCCGACGGCTCCACGGTCGCCCAGCTGCTGGCGGCGCTCGGCACCCCCGAGCGCGGGATCGCCGTCGCGCTCGACGGCGAGGTCGTCCGGCGCGGCGACTGGGAAACGGCCGAGGTGCCCAAGGGTGCCACCCTCGACATCCTCACGGCGGTGCAAGGTGGCTGAAGATCTTCTCGTCATCGGCGAGCACAAGTTCGACTCGCGGCTCATCATCGGCACCGGCGGCGCCGGCAACCTCGCCGTGCTCGAACGCGCGCTCGTCGCGTCCGGCACCGAACTGACCACGGTCGCCATGCGGCGCGCGGACGCCGAGGGCGGCTCCGGTGTGCTGGAACTGTTGCGGCGCTTGGGAATTCAGCTGCTGCCCAACACCGCCGGCTGCCGGACCGCCGCCGAGGCCGTGCTCACCGCGCGGCTGGCGCGTGAGGCGTGCGAGACCGATCTCATCAAGCTGGAAGTGCACGCCGACGACCGGACGTTGCTCCCCGATCCGCTGGAAACCCTTGAGGCCGCCGAACAATTGGCCGCCGACGGGTTCACCGTTTTCGTGTACACCAACGACGACCCGGTGCTCGCGCTGCGGCTCGAAGAGGCGGGCTGTGCCGCCGTGATGCCGCTGGGCGCGCCGATCGGCACCGGGCTCGGCATCCGCAACCCGCACAACATCGAGCTGATCGTCTCCCGTGCGTCCGTTCCGGTGATTCTGGACGCGGGCATCGGCACCGCCTCCGACGCCACACTTGCCATGGAACTTGGTTGTGACGCGGTTTTGTTGTCGACTGCGGTCACCCGGGCGACAGATCCCGAGCGTATGGCCTACGCGATGCGGTCGGCTGTCGTAGCCGGGCGCCTCGCGAGGGGCGCCGGACGCATCCCGCAACGCTTCTGGGCGCACGCTTCGAGCCCGCCACGCTAGGCCAGGACAGCCTTAACGCGGAGTAAGCAGCCTCTGCCCGTATCGTGGACGGCATTTCCGGTACGCGACCGCGACCGGCCTGTTCGGGTAGAAGGAGCCAGCGGTGACCACGTCATCGGCCCAGGATGTTTCGGGCAGATTGTTCCTCGCGGTGGGCAGGTTGTCCCGGTCGCTACGGCAGGCCGGCGCACCCGGCCCTGGGCACGGCGCCATCTCGGCGCTCGCCACGCTGGTCAACTCGGGGCAGCTGCGCCTCGGTGACCTGGCGGCCAAGGAGGGTGTCGCCGCGGCGACCATGTCGCGCATAGTGGCCGCGTTGGTGGAGGCGGGCTACGTCAGCCGCGAGCCCGACCCGATCGACAGGCGCGCCTGGCTCGCGACGGCGACCGAAGAGGGCGCGAACCTCGTCAGCGGCGTCCAGTCGACGCGTGTGCAGGAGCTCAACCGCCGCATCGAGCGGCTCAGCCCTGAGCACCGTGACGCGCTGCAGACCGCCTTGCCCGCGTTGGAAGCGCTGCTCACCGACGATATTTGACCTCAAGCAAGGTCGAGGTTCGATGCTGGAGGCATGAGAATCGAAGACCGCATCGAGATCACCGAGATGATCGACCGTTTCTTCCTCGCGCTGGACGACGGAACGGTCGGTGAGGACTGGGTGCGCTCGCAGTACACCGAAGACGTGCGCAGCGAGGCCCCGGTCTACACCGCCGTCGGCCACGACGAGGTGCTCGCGAACACGCGCGAGGCGATCGGGCGGTTCGAGCGGACGCAGCATGTCGGGTCCAACTACGTCATCGACTTCGACGGCGACGACAAGGCCCGCGTGCGCGGCAACGCGATCATGACCCACATTCACAAGGACCGGCCGGAGGCCTTCACCGTCGGCGGCGTCTTCGACAACGACCTCGTCCGCACGCCGGAAGGCTGGCGCGTCAGCAAGACGGCCATGCGCGTCATCTGGACGAGCGGCGAGCCCCCGCGGTTTTGAGCGCGTCAGGCGGTCTGGCGCATGGCGGCGATCTCGGCGCGCAAGGCGCGTAGCTCGGCGAGGATCTCCGCGTTGGCGGCGGCCAGCATTTCCGACTGCTTGGCCTCCTCCTCGCGGATGTCCTGCCGCAGCTCGTCCTCCATCCCGCTGACGACCACGGCGATGAACAGGTTCAGCACCGCGAAGCTCGACACCAGGATGTAGATCACGAAGAACAGCCACGCCATCGGCGCCTGCACCATGATCTCTTTCGCGATGTCCGGCCACGCCTCGCCGGTCATCACCTGGAACAGCGTGAACAGCGAAGTGCCCAGGTCGCCGAAGTTCTCCGGCGAGATCACGCCGAACAGCTTGGTCGCCATCACGCCGGCGACGAAGATGATCAAGCCCAGCAATGCCGCGATCGAGGCCATGCCAGGGATCGCCGTCAGCAGGCCGGAAACGACCTTGCGCATCGACGGGACGACCGAAATCAGCCGCAGCACCCGCAGCACGCGCAACGCACGCAGCACCGCGAACGGCCCGGTCGCCGGAATCACCGCGATCCCGATGATGATCAGGTCGAACACGTTCCACGAGTCGCTGAAGAACCGCGCGCGATAGGCGTAGAACTTCGCGAGCAGCTCGGCCACGAAGATGCCGAGCGCGATGTGGTCCAGCGCGTGCAGCGCCGGACCGTACGCGGCCAGCAGGTCGGTCGAGGTCTCCATCGCCAGCGTGATGGCGTTGAAGATGATCACGGAGATGATGAAGTTCTGGAATCGGCGGTCTTCGACGAACTTCGCTACCTGTACTGGCTTGAACACGCCGTGCATCGTAACTATTCGGGCGCGAGCCGCCAGAACGCGGAGACCGGACCGACCTTTTCGCCCATGGGGTAGGCGTTTTCGACGGCTTTGCTCACGAACGCCTTGGCGAAGCGCGCCGCCTCGACGATCGGCATCCCGCGAGCCAGCCCGGCGGTCAGCGCGGACGCCATGGTGTCGCCGGCGCCATGCGTGTGCGGAGTGTCGAACCGCGGGCCTTCGAGTTCGACGAACGTGGAACCGTCGAAGAAGAGGTCCATGCACTCCGGATCCCCCTTCAAGTGCCCGCCCTTGACCAGCACGTACCGCGGCCCCAAACGTTGCAGCACGAACGCGGCCTGATGCATCTGGTCGCGGGTGGTGACGTCCATGCCGGTCAGCAGCCGCACCTCGTCGAGGTTCGGTGTGAGCACGGTCGCGCGCGGCAGCAGCTCGTCGCGCAGCGCGGCGAGACCGTCGGCGTCGAACAGCGGCGTGCCGTGCATCGACGCGGCGACCGGGTCGACGACGAACGGGGTCTTGAAGTCGCGGCCGATCTTCGCCTTGTCGCAGGCTTCGGCGACGGCGCGGATGATCTCCGCCGACGCGAGCATGCCGGTCTTGGCCGCGTTGACGCCCATGTCGGCGGCCACCGCCTCGATCTGCCCGGCCACGATGTGCGGCGGCAGGTCGGCGCGGTCGTGCACGCCGAGCGTGTTCTGCACGGTCACCGCGGTGACGGCGACGAGACCGTGAACCCCGCAGGTCAGGAAGGTGCGCAGGTCCGCCTGCAAGCCCGCCGCTCCGCCCGAGTCCGAGCCTGCGATGGTGAGCGCGGTCTTCATGGGTCTCCCGACTTCTGGTAGGGGGTGTTTCTCGGATGGGGTGCGATGAGAGTCGTGATCCAGGTGGTTCCTGGCGGTGCCGTGGGATCACTCTCGTACCGGGTTGTACTCGGGTGATCCCACGGTGCCGCCAGGGGCCGCCTGGGCGCGGCTATCGCGCGTCCCATCCGAGAAACACCCCCTGTAGTCCATCCGGCCATTTCCCCTTCACGTGGCCGCCACCATGTTGGCACAGTGTGAGAACGCGAATCTTCTTCAAGGCTCGGTGAAGGGATCAGGATGCGATTCTCCTCGGCAGCGCTGGCGGTGGGAGTGCTTCTCGCCGGATTGACGGGTACGGCACACGCCGACCCCGCGAAACTCTCGGGAAGCACCACGGTCGGGGTGCACAACACCTACGACACGGCCGCCTACGACTACCTCGCCCGCTCACTCGACAACGGCACGTCGATGATCGAGCTGGATGTCTGGCCGAACATCGTCACCAAGGAGTGGAAGGTCAGTCATTCCAACCCGCTGGGCAACGGCAACAACTGCGTCGCCGCGACCTCGGCGTCGCAGCTCTACACCGGCGGCAAGAACAAGAACCTCGAGTACTGCCTCGACGACATCCGGATCTGGCTCGACGCCCACCCCGGCAAGGGACCGATCCTGCTCAAGCTGGAGATGAAGACCGGCTTCTCGGACAACGGCGGCCGCGGTCCCGACGAGCTCGACGCGGCCATCCGCGGTCACCTCGGTGGGCACGTCTTCCGCCCGGCCGACCTGCTCGGCGGCTACTCAACGCTCGACGAGGCGGCGAAGGCGGACAACTGGCCGTCCCGGACTTCCTTGCAGGGCAAGGTGTTCATCGAGATAATCCCCGGCACGGTCGAAGAGGGGAACCCGACGGACACGCTGAAGACCGACGTCGAATACGCGCGCTACCTGGTCGGGCTCAAGAACGCGGGCAGGCTCGGCGACGCGCAGGTGTTCCCGACCGTGCACGGCGCCGTCGGCGGCGACCCACGCGACAAGTACGAGGCGGCGCTCAAGCCCTGGTTCGTCTTCTTCGACGGCGACGCGAACGCGTGGCTCGGCAACACCGGTCCGTGGTGGTACGACGCCAATCACTACTTCGTGGTGATGACCGACGCGCACAACGTCGCGCCTGCCATCGACTCACGCAACCCGGCACCGGAGCAGGCCACCCAGCGCCTCAACGACCTCGCCAAGGCGCATGCCTCGGTGATCACGTCGGACTGGGTGGGCCTGACCACGGTGCTTCCGCTGGTGGTTCCGCGCGGTTAAATCAGCGACGCGCAGCGTCTCCGTTGAGGGTGGCGGTGGGAGACGGGTGGGCGACGGTCAGCACGAGCTTGCCGGTCACCCGGCCGCCTTCACCGAGTTCGTGCGCCTTGCCCGCTTCTTCGAGCGGGAACGCCTGCTCGACGTGCACCTTGAGCTGTCCCTTTTCGACGAGCCCGACCAGGCCGGCCAGGCCGATCTGGTCGGGCTCGACCAGCACCTGGCGGTGGCGCACGCCGGGCGCGTCGAGCTCACTGGCGGCCACGGTGACCACGATCCCGCCGCCGCGCACGGCGGGCAGCCAGCGAAGTGTGCTTTCCCCGCCGACCGTCGCGGCCAGTACGTCGAGGTCGCTGACGGTGGCGTCCGGGTCCCGGTAGTCGACCGGCTCGTCGACGCCGATCGAGCGCAGGAACTCGTGCTTCGGCGCGCTGGCCGTGCCGAGGACGTACGCGCCGCGCGCCTTCGCGATCTGCACGGCCAGGTGGCCGACGCCGCCCGCCGCACCGTCGACGAGAACGCGTTGTCCCGGCTGGACGTCCGCGACGTCGACCAGCGCCTGCCACGCGGTCAGCCCGGCGAGCGGAAGCGCCGCGGCTTCGACATGGGAGAGGCGCTTCGGCTTGCGGACGAAGTGCCGCGATGGGGCGACCACGTAGTCCGCGTACGCCGCGGCCTGCTTGGGGAACAACGGCATACCGAGCACCTCGTCGCCGACGTCGACCCCGGTCGCGCCGAAACCGAGTTCCTCGACGACGCCCGAGACGTCCCAGCCCAGCGTGTAGGGCGGCCGGCCCATGAAGACCTCGTGCGCCCGCGTCTTCCAGTCGACCGGGTTGATGCCGGCGGCGTGCACCCGCACGAGCACCTCGGTCGGGCCAGGGGTCGGCCGGTCCGTTTCGATCACACGCAGCACTTCGGGTCCGCCGAACTCCTGCTGGGTCACCACTCGCATCGGTCTGCTCCTGTTCGTTCTCGCTGGCATGACCTATGCTCGGGCAGGTAGGCACTTTTCGCTAGAAGGCACTTATTCGTAAAGTAGGTACCTAATGGAAACTACCTCTGAACAGTACTGGGACGTCTACCTGAAGAACTGCCCGTGCCGTGACGTGCTCGACCTGCTGGCGAACAAGTGGACGGCGCTGATGCTCGGCGCGCTCCGGCGGCAGCCGCACCGCTTCGGCGAGCTGCGCCGTGCGGTCGAGGGCATCAGCCAGAAGATGCTCACCCAGAACCTGCGCGCGCTCGAGCGCGACGGCTTGATCACGCGCACCGTCTACCCGACGACGCCGCCCACGGTCGAGTACGCGCTGACCGACCTCGGCACGGACGTCTCGCAGCATCTCATCGCGCTGAGCACCTGGTCGCAGGCCAACTTCAACCGCATCAGCGCCGCCCGCGAGAGCTTCGACGCCCGCGTCATGGAACCCGTCAGCTGAAGGCCTCGTGAGCGTTTTCGCCGGTTAGAACCGGCCGTACCACTCACGAGTCCTTGAGCCGCCAAAACGGCGAGACCGGCCCCACGCCTTTGCCCAGCGCGTAAGACTCGGCCACGCAACGCTCGATGAACCGCTTGCCCTCGGTCACGGCCGTCGGCACGTCCGCGCCCTTGGCCAGCGACGCCGTGATGGCCGACGCGAGCGTGTCGCCGCCGCCGTGCGTGTTCTCGGTGTCGAAGCGCGGGCCGCTCAACTCGACGAACTCGCGGCCGTCCGAAAGCAGGTCGACGCAATCACCGGCGTCCTGCATGTGCCCGCCCTTGACCAGCACCCACGCCGAACCGAACTCCAGCAACGCTTCCGCCGCCGTCCGCTGCGAAGCCGAGTCCGTCACGGAAACCCCAGTGAGCAGCCGGACCTCGTCGAGATTCGGCGTCACCAAAGTCGCGCGTGGGAACAGCTCGGTCCGGATCGCTTCCAAAGCCTCTTCGCGCAACAGCGCGTGCCCGGTCATCGAAGCCGCGACCGGGTCGACCACGAACGGCACGTCCGTGCGCTGTCCGATGTGGACCTCGTCGAGCGTTTTGGCGACCGCGCGGATGATCTCGGCCGTCGCCAGCATGCCGGTCTTGGCGGCGTTGACACCCATATCAGTCGCCACCGCTTTGATCTGCGCGCTGACGATGTCGGCCGGGATCTCCGTGAAACCCTGTACGCCCAACGAGTTCTGCACGGTGACGGCCGTCAGCGACACCAGCCCGTGCACGCCGCACGCGAAGAACGTGCGCAGGTCCGCCTGGATGCCCGCACCACCGCCGGAGTCGGATCCGGCGATGGTGAGGGCGGTCCTAGGGATCATTGTCCCACTACAGGCAGGTAGACCTTGTTGCCGCGCTCGCCGAACTCCTCCGACTTCTCGGCCATGCCTGCTTCGATCGCTTCCACTGTGGACAGTCCGTGTTCCTCGGCGTACTTGCGGACGTCCTGGGTGATGCGCATCGAGCAGAACTTCGGCCCGCACATCGAGCAGAAGTGCGCGGTCTTCGCCGCTTCGACCGGCAGCGTCTCGTCGTGGAACGAGCGCGCGGTGTCCGGGTCGAGCGAGAGGTTGAACTGGTCGTGCCAGCGGAATTCGAAGCGGGCCTTGGAAAGCTCGTCGTCCCACTCCTGCGCGTGCGGGTGCCCCTTGGCGAGGTCGGCCGCGTGCGCCGCGATCTTGTAGGTGATCACGCCGGTCTTCACGTCGTCGCGGTTCGGCAGGCCGAGGTGCTCCTTCGGCGTGACGTAGCACAGCATCGCCGTGCCGTACCAGCCGATCTGGGCCGCGCCGATGGCCGAGGTGATGTGGTCGTAGCCGGGCGCGATGTCCGTCGCGAGCGGGCCGAGGGTGTAGAACGGCGCCTCGCCGGTGAGCTTCTCCTCGAGCTCCACGTTCTCCTTGATCTTGTGCATCGGCACGTGGCCGGGGCCCTCGATCATCACCTGCACGTCGTGCTCACGCGCGATGTGCGTCAGCTCGCCGAGCGTCTCCAGCTCCGCGAACTGCGCGCGGTCGTTGGCGTCCGCGATCGAGCCGGGGCGCAGCCCGTCGCCGAGCGAGAACGTGACGTCGTACTCGCGCAGGATCTCGCACAGCTCGACGAAATTGGTGTACAGGAAGGATTCCTTGTGGTGCGCGAGGCACCACGCCGCCATGATCGAGCCGCCGCGCGAGACGATGCCGGTGACGCGCTTGGCGGTCAGCGGGATGTAGCGCAGCAGCACGCCGGCGTGCACGGTGACGTAGTCGACGCCCTGCTCGCACTGCTCGATGATGGTGTCGCGGTAGATCTCCCAGGTCAGCTTTTCCGGCTCACCGTCGACCTTTTCCAGCGCCTGGTAGATCGGCACGGTGCCGACCGGGACCGGCGAGTTGCGGATGATCCACTCGCGGGTCTCGTGGATCCGCTTGCCGGTGGACAGGTCCATGATGGTGTCGGCGCCCCAGCGGGTGGCCCACACCATCTTGTCGACCTCTTCCTCCACAGAGGACCAGACGGCCGAGTTGCCCATGTTGGCGTTGATCTTCACCAGGAAGTTCTTGCCGATGATCATCGGCTCGGTCTCCGGGTGGCACCGGTTCGCCGGGATCACCGCCCGCCCGCGCGCGACCTCGTCGCGCACGAACTCGGGAGAGCAGCGCTCACGCGCGGCGATGTACTCCATCTCGCGGGTGATCACGCCCGCTTTCGCCCAGCCCAGCTGGGTTTTGTGCTCCCGGCCGTCCGCCCAGCCTGCCCGCAGCCTGTGAAGTCCATTGTGGACATCGATGGTCACGTCGTCGTCGGTGTACGGGCCGGAGGTGTCGTAGACGTCGAAATGGTCACCGTTGGTCAGCTCGATCCGCCTCGCCGGAACCCGCAGGCCCGATTCGGTCGGGTGATAAACCTTGTGCGAGCCCGAGATCGGCCCGGTGGTCACGGTCGGCTGCACGGCGGCATCATCTAGCGTCGTCAAGACGTTCACTCCCTACGCCGGCATTACCCGGTCAGGTTCATGCGGTCGGCGGCGCCGGGTCTTGTCGAAAGACACCAGCCGCCCTCTCAGCCCGCCATGGCGCGAGCTCCCGCGGTGTTTGGTTGTACCCCGACCATGCCATGGCCGCCCCGACTACTCAACCCCGGCCGGTGTTCGTCACCCGACAAGCTCGGTCGGCTTGGCGTAGACGTCGACCATCGCGCCGTTGCGCAGCACCGTGATCGGCAGCGAAGTCCCGATCATTTCAGCGAAAAGCCGCCGCTGGATTCCTTGCGCGTCGGACACCCGCTCGCGGTCGACGGTGAGCACGAGGTCACCCGATCGCAGCCCCGCCCGGTGAGCGGGACCGTCCGGCACGACCTCGCGCACCCGCAGCCCCGCGCGCTGGCCGGTCCGCTCGGCGATGTCGTCCGGCAGCGGCGCAGGCACGCCGACGAGGCCGAGGTACGCGCGGCGGACCCGGCCTTCGACGAGCAGCGTGTCGATGATCCGCCGGGTGGTCGCGTTGATCGGCACCGCGAGCCCGAGTCCGATCCCTGCGACCGCGGTGTTGACGCCGACCACTCGTCCGGCCGAGTCGGCGAGCGCGCCGCCCGAGTTGCCGGGATTGAGCGCCGCGTCGGTCTGGATGACGTCTTCGATGACGCGAGCGGTCCGTCCTTGACGCACTGGCAACGCCCGGCCGAGCGCGCTCACCACGCCGGCGGTCACCGAACCGGTGAAACCCAGCGGGCTGCCGACGGCGATGACGAGCTGCCCGACGACGAGCTTGTCCGCGTCGCCGAGCCGTGCCGCCGACGGCGTCTCGCCGCGGGCACGCAGCACGGCCAGATCGGACAGCGGATCGGCGCCGACGACATCGAACTCGGCCTCCGCGCCGTCCGAGAACGTCGCGAGCCCACGCCGGTGCCCGCCGACGACATGCGCGTTGGTCAGCAGGTGACCGTCCTCGGTGAACACCACGGCCGAGCCGCTGCCGCGCGCGAGCTCGACGCCGGCGACATGCGGGGTGACGATCTTGGCGACCGTGCTCACGGCGACCGAGTAGGCGTCCATCGCTTCGGAGTCCATCACACACCTCGATTACACCGTTGCAGCTGATACAAGTGTGCGCCTCCGTGAAAGATCAACGGGGTGTGTTCGCTCTAGGTGAACCCGCCATTCGGCCCTGTCTCGCGGGTGCGATCTACGGCAAACTCATTCGCCGCTTCTGTAACGGTGCAGAAGCGATCTTTTGTGGGGTTGATATGCGCAAATTCCTGTACCCGGCGCTGGCCGGCCTGCTGGTCACCGGGCTGATCCCGGCGTCGGCTGCCGCCACGCCGAGCGCGGACGCGCCGGGCGCACCCGGCACGCATCCGAGCTGGCTCCCGGCCAACAAGACCGGTTTCGGCACGGCCCGCTCGCAGGCAGGCAACGTCTGGTTCACGCTCCAAGCGGGCCAGCTTTCCGAGGTCTACTACCCGGACCTGTCCACGCCGACCATCCGCTCGCTCAACTTCGTAGTCAGCGACGGCCGCACCGCCTCGGTCGACTCGGACGCCAAGTCCCAGCAGGTCCGCCGGACCGAGGGGCTGACTTACGAGCAGACCATCACCGACGACCAGCACCGCTGGAAGCTCAAGAAGACCTACGTGACCGACCCGGCGCGCGCGACGGTGCTCGTCAGCACCGACTTCCAGTCGCTGACCGGCAAGCCGTTCCAGCTCTACGCGGTCATGGACCCGGACCTGACCAACGACGGCTCTGACGACTCTGCGACGGTCACTGGCGACGCGGTCGTCGCCAGTGACGCGAAGACGGGCGCCGCGCTGGCCGCCAAGCCCGCCTTCACGCACAAGAGCGTCGGCTACGCGGGCAGCTCCGACGGCAGGACGCAGCTGACCAAGACGGGCAAGCTCGTCGACTACGCGAGCGCGGCCAAGGGCAACGTCGTCGTCACCGGTCAGACCACTGTGGACGGTCTGCGCTCGAAGCACGTCGACCTCGCCATCGGACTCGGCGCGAACCCGGCCGCGGCACTGGACACGGCGCGCTTGTCGCAGCGCGCGCCGTTCGAGGCCGTCGCCCGGTCGAACGAATGGGGCTGGCGTGGGTACCTGCGCGGCGTGAAGGGCGCGCCCGATTCGCTGAAGACCAAGCAGGAGCGCGATCTTTACGAGGCGTCCGTGCTGATGCTCGCCGCCAGCGAGGACAAGCTGCACCCAGGCGCGTTCATCGCGTCACCGAGCATGCCTTGGCGGTTCGGCAACAACGACCCGGAATGGTCGCCGTCCGGCACATATCACCTGGTGTGGCCGCGCGACCTGTACCAAATCGCCACCGGCATGCTCGCCGCGGGCGACCGGCGTGCCGCCGAGCGCGCGGTGGACTACATGTTCGGCACGCAGCAGCGGCCCGACGGGCATCTGCCGCAGAACTCGCACGTCAACGGCACCCCGTACTGGACGTCCATCCAGCTCGACGAGACCGCGTTCCCGATCGTGCTCGCGCAGCAGCTCGGCAGGAAGGACGCGAAGACCTGGGCCGGTGTGCGCAAGGCGGCCGACTTCATCCTCGGCTACAAGGGTGAAAAGGGGCAGCCGTCGCCGTACTCGCAGCAGGAGCGCTGGGAAGAGCAGGACGGCTGGTCGCCTTCGACCATCGCGTCGGTGATCGCCGGGCTCGTGTGCGCGGCCGACATCGCGAAGGCCAACGGCGCCTCCGCCGACGCGGCGCGCTACCTGGCGGCGGCGGGCAAGTTCAAGGCCGATCTGGCGAAGCAGACGATCACCACGAACGGGCCGCTGTCGAAGGACCCGTACTTCGTCCGGCTGACCAAGGACGGCGACGCCAACAACGGCACCAAGTACAACCTGGGCAACTCGAGCCTCACGAAGGACCAGCGTGAGGTCACCGACGCCGGGTTCCTCGACCTGGTGCGGCTCGGCATCTACCGCGCCGACGACCCGGTCATCGTCAACAGCATCAAGGTGACCGACAAGGACATCGCGTTCACGACGCCGACCGGGCAGTTCTGGCACCGGTATTCGCTCGACGGCTACGGCGAGCAGGCCGACGGCAAGCCGTGGGACTACACGTACCCGGCTGAAAGCCGGACGACGTTCGGGCGGCTGTGGCCACTGCTCGCGGGTGAGCGTGGCGAGTACGACCTGGCCAACGGCGACCGGGCGACGGCAGCCAAACGTTTGCGCGACCTCGGCCGGGTGAGCGGTTCGGGCGACACCATGCCCGAGCAGGTCTGGGACCAGAACGCGCCGTCGGGCCAGACCGGGTTCCCGCCGGGCACGCCGACCGCGTCGGCGACCCCGCTGGCCTGGACGCACGCGCAGTACCTCCGCCTCGCTTGGGCGGTGGAGGCAGGCTCGGTCATCGAGCAGCCGCGCGTGGTGCGCTGCCACTTCCTGGGCTGCTAAGGCTCGCGCGGCGGCAGCCACGACAGGCCGGGCACGCCCCACTTGTTGGACTTGATCATGCGCTTGGCCTCGCGGGCGTGGCGGCCGACCAGGCGGTCCAGGTAGATGTACCCGTCCAGGTGATCGGTCTCGTGCTGCAGGCAGCGCGCGAAGAACCCGGTGCCCTCGACCTCGATCTGGTTGCCCTCGATGTCCTGGCCGGTCACCTTCGCCCAGGTCGCGCGGCCCGTCGGGAACGACTCGCCGGGCGCGGACAGGCAGCCCTCCCAGTCGTTGTCGGGGTCGGGCATGGTCTCGGGGATCTCCGAGGTCTCCAGCTTCGGGTTCACCACGACGCCCTTGTACCGCGTGCCCTCGTCATCGGGGCAGTCGTACACGAACACGCGCAGGTCTAGGCCGATCTGATTGGCCGCGAGCCCGACGCCTTCGGCGGCGTACATCGTCTCGAACATGTCTTCGGTGAGCGTGCGCAGCGCGTCGTCGAACTCGGTGATCTCCCGAGTCGGGGTGTGCAGCACGGGGTCGCCGGCGATTCGGATGGCATGGACGGTCACGGCGGCAATTTTGTCAGACCGTCGTGATAGACCATGACGCGCCGGGGTTGATCCCCACGTCGGACCCTGGATCCGTGGTTCAATGGCGCCCGCGGAATGACAATCGTGGGATTCGCCGGACCTGATTGCGAGGAGTCAGATGGACGCCGCGGAGTCGCTCGCCGATTCGAACGGCGAGGGCCAGGCCGAGCCCATCGAGGGTCTGTCACCGCGCGAGGTCGAGGTACTCGCCTTCGAACGCCAGTGGTTCAGGTACGCGGGCGCGAAGGAGCAGGCGATCCGGGAGAAGTTCGGGCTGTCGCCGACGCGGTACTACCAGGTCTTGAACCAGCTGCTCGAAAAGCAGGAAGCACTGCAGGCGGACCCGATGCTGGTCAAACGCCTGCGCAAGATGCGTGCCGCGCGTCAGCGCACCAGGTCGGCACGGCGACTGGGGATTGAACTGCCATGAGTGTGTTCTCCGGGCTCTCCCGGCCGTTGAAGGCGGCCGGGCTGGCGCTGATCGGCCTCGCGGTGATCGCGGGTGTGATCGGCGGCGTGACCGCGCTGACCGGCGGTGAATCGAACGACACGGCCCAGCCGTCGCAGTCCTCGAACCCACCGCCGCCCGCGTCCAGCTCACCCGCGCCTTCTTCGCAGGCACCGGCCTCGCCGGCGCCGCCTTCGTCGTCGGCCTCGCCGTCACCCTCCTCGAGCGCGCCGGCGCCGACGACCACCGCGCCCGGTGGCGCCCAGCCGACCCCCGGTGCGCCCGGTGGCCAGCCAGGCGGCCCGCAGCAGGTCGCGAAGTGGGTGACCGTGCGCGTCTACAACAACAGCACGATCCACGGCCTGGCCGCCCGCGCCGCCGAGGACTTCAAGGCAGCGGGCTGGAACGTCGCCGAGGTCAGCAACTACTCGTCCGGCATCATCCCGGCGACCACGGCGTACTACCGCCCCGGCACCGACGAGGAGACCGCGGCGAAGGCGCTCGCGGCCGAGTTCGGCATGCGCGCCGAGGCACGCTTCGAGGGCATCCAGCAGTCCTCGCCCGGCGTCATCGTGATCGTCACGAACAACTACCAGACCGCCAAAGGCAAGTGAGTCGTGAGTGTTCCCGACGGGGGTGTACATGGGGGGACAAGAACACCCCCCCACCACGGGCCGGTGGTTGGGGGGGGGGCCAACGACCGCCGCAGGGGCG
>NZ_JBHWEB010000018.1:61826-82759 GCF_042734395.1 Amycolatopsis sp. NPDC059657
GTTCCCGACGGTTCTAAACGTCGGGAACACTCACGACCCCGCTACTCGGCGCGGTTCTTGGCGTAGGCCTCCAGCGACGCCAGCTGTCCGGGATCGAGCGAGGGCCGGACCGCTTCGCGGGCCTTGGCGAGGTGGGCGGCCGTGACCTCGGCGGCTTCGAGTGACTCGCGCATGGCGGTCAACGCGGCCTCGCGGATCAGGGCCGCGCAGTCCGCGGCCGAGTAGCGGTCCAAAGTGGACGCCACCTGGTCGAGGTCCACATCGGACGCCAGCGGGGTGTTCTTCGAGCTCGCGCGCAGGATGGCCGCGCGGGCTTCGGCGTCTGGCGGCGGGACGTAGACGAGGCGCTCCAAGCGGCCAGGGCGGAGCAGCGCCGGGTCGACCAGCTCGGGCCGGTTGGTCGCGCCGAGCACCACGACCTCGCGCATGGGCTCGACGCCGTCGAGCTCGGTGAGCAGTGCCGCGACGACGCGATCGGAGACACCCGAGTCCGAGGACTGGCCGCGGCGGGGCGCGAGCGCGTCGATCTCGTCGAGGAAGATCAGGGACGGGGCGGCCTCGGCGGCGCGGCGGAAGAGTTCGCGGACCGCGCGCTCCGATTCGCCGACCCACTTGTCCATCAGCTCGGCGCCCTTGACCGCGAAGACGTTCAGCGCGCCCGTGCCCGCGAGCGCCCGGACGAGATAGGTCTTGCCGCCGCCGGGCGGCCCGTAGAGCAGGACGCCGCGCGGCGGGTCGACGCCGAGGCGGGCGAACGAGTCCGGGTACCGGAGCGGCCAAAGGACGGCTTCGGTCAGCGACTGCTTGACCTCGGTCATGTCGCCGACGTCGTCCAATGTCAGGCCGCCGGTGGCCAGATTGTCCGAAGTGGACATCGAGATCGGGCGGACGGTGGCCAGCGCGTCGAGCAGATCCTGCTGCGCGATGCGGGGCTCGTCGACGTCACGCTGGCGCAGCGCCGCGCGCAGTGCGGCGTCGCGGCGAAGCGCGATGAGGTCCGCGACGACGAAGCCGGGCGTCTTCTCGGCGAGCACGCCGACGTCGGTGCCCGGCTCCAGCGGGACGTCGCGCAGGAGGATGCGCAACAACTCCGTGCGGACCTTGGCGTCGGGCAGCGGCAGGCCCAGTTCGCGGTCGAGCAGATCGGCGCCGCGCAGGCGCGGGTCGACCGATTCGGCCTTGGCCGTGGTCGCGACCAGCGCGAAGTCCTTGCGGCCCAAAGCTTTTTGAAGCTCGTCGAGTACCACGGTCGCCAGCGGCGGTGGCTGGTTGGACGGCAGCAGTGCGTCGATGTCGGTGATCAGCAGTACCGCGGGGCCTTCGCCGTTGGTGGCGCGACCGATCGCGTCGCCGATGCGACCGGCTGCCGCGTTCGGTTCCAGCACGGCGATGCTCGGGGCGGCCAGCGAGACCACGCGGACGTCCTCGGCCTTCGCGACCGCGCGGACCAATGTCGACTTGCCGACACCTTCCGGGCCGGACAGCAGCACGCCGAGCCTGCCGCTGGTGCCGAGTTTCGCGAGCAGCTCCGGGCGGTGGAACGCCAGGTCGAACCATTCGCTCAGCTTGCGGGCGGCGCTCTCCGACCCCGCGAGGTCGGCCAGCGGCGGCACGGATTCGGCCAGCTCTTCGACGCTTTCCTCGTCGACGATCTCGGCGTCGATGAAGTCGTCGGTCGACACGCGCTGGGTCGTGCGCACCACGGTCGTCCCGGTGCGGGCAGGCGGCGGGGCATCACCGGTGCGCGCGCCGTCACGCCAGCTGACCACTGTGGACGGTCCGACCGCGACAGGGCCGCCAGGATCGGTCGCGGTGACCGTCAGCAGCTCATTGGTCCAGGTCATCCCGATCATCCGGGACAGCTGCCCGCGCACGGCGGACACGTCGGAGCCGGGCACCGGCGTGAGGTCCTGCGGCAGCAGGGAAACCGCGTCGCCGACGGTCAGCACCTTGCCGATCAGCGCCAGCCGCAGTGTGCTCGGCGAGAGCGAGGCACTCGCCAGCCGCGATCCGGAGACGGTGACCGTGCGCGCCGCCTGCACTTCGGCCGGCGTGATCACGACCTCGGCGCCCTCGGCGACGCCGAGGTTGGACATCGTGATGTCGTCCAGCAGCACGATTCCCGGCACCCCGGTGTCGTCGGACGGCGCGGCCAGCGCGGCGCTGACGCGGGCGCCGGTCAGGCGCACCGCGTCCCACTCGCGCAGGCCCAAAGCGTCGAGCACCTCGGGATGCAGCCGGACGACACCGCGGCGGGAGTCGAGCACGGACGGGTTGTGGCGGGCGGTCAGCGTGATCTGGGGTGCGCTCACAGCGCCACCCTACTTGTCGCGCTGGCGCAGTCCGATGCTTCTCCAGCTGCGGCGGCGCTGCCCGCCGTTGAGGTTCCGCGGCGCGCGGGCGACATGCTCGCCGCCCCGCGGCGGGATACGCAAAGAGCGCATCGCCGCACCCGCGACCCGGCGCCGCAGCGGCGGGCGCAGGCCGAGACGGCGCTGGCCGCGCGCACGCCGGATCGCGCGGCGCTCGCGCGCCGGCACGGTCCACGCCTCGGGGTGCGCGGCCAGCCAGCGGTGCCGGTAGACCGCGTACGGGATGTGCGCCAGGTACAGCGTCATCGCGATCGCCAGCGCGATCAGCGGGAACAGGAAGATCATCGTGCCGAGGAAGCAGACACCGACAAGCAGCGGCGCGATGGCCTTCGGCGGCGCCTTGATGGTCTTGAGCGACAGCGTCGGGATCCGGCTGATCAGCAGCGCCGCGACGGCCACCGCCCAGACCCAGACCACCCACTGCACCGACCAGAAGCCCTCGCCGAACTCCAGCCAGAGGATCACCGGCATCAGCGCCAGCAGGCCACCGGCCGGCGCCGGGACGCCGACGAAGAACTCCGAGGCGTACGGCGGCTGTTCGACGTCGAGCAGCGTGTTGAACCGCGCCAGCCGCAGCACTATGCAGACCGCGAACACCAGCGAGGCGACCCAGCCGATGCGCACTCCGTCGGCGTGCCACACGTACAGCACGAGCGCGGGTGCGACACCGAACGAGATCGCGTCGGCCAGCGAGTCCAGCTCGGCGCCCATCTTGGACGTCGCGTCGAGCAGCCGCGCGATCCGGCCGTCGAGGCTGTCGAGCACCGCGGCGATGCCGATCGACGCGAGCGCCATCGAGTAGTTCCCGGCGAGCGCGAACTGCACGGCCGAAAGTCCGGCGCACAGCGCGAGCACGGTGATGGCGTTCGGCAGCAGCCGGATACCCGGCGTGCTGGGCACGCGGACCATCAGCCCTCCAATGTGGGCAGTTCAGCGATGGGGGTTTCGCCGCCGATGGTGCGCTGGCCCTTGCGGACCAGCAGCTTGCTGCCCGGCGGCAGGTACAGGTCGACGCGCGAGCCGAACCGGATGAGGCCGTAGGTGGCGCCCGCGTCGACCTTGTCGCCGTCGGCGATCTCGCAGACGATGCGCCGCGCGACGAGCCCGGCGATCTGCACGACGACGAGCTCGTGGCCGTCGGACGTGCGCATGAGCACGGAGTTGCGTTCGTTGTCGTCGCTGGCCTTGTCGAGGTCGGCGGACAGGAACTTGCCGGGGCGGTAGGCGACCTTCTCGATGACGCCGGTGGCGGGGATCCGCTGCACGTGGACGTCGAAGACGGACAGGAAGACGCTCACGCGCAGCCGCGGCTCGGCCGGCAGGCCAAGCTCGGGCGGCGGGGTGGCTTCTTCGATCAGCGAGACCAGGCCGTCGGCGGACGCGATCGCGAGGTCGGTCCTGGCGGGCGGCACACGCTTGGGCTCGCGGAAGAACGCGGCGGTCGCGGCCGTGGCCAGCGCGCCGACGACGCCGAGGCGCTTGGAGAACCTGCGCAGCACCAGCGTGCCCGCGATTCCGCCGAGCACGAACGGCCTGCCGGCCGGGTGCATCGGCGGGATGGTCTCGCGTGCCAGCTGGACGGCGTGGGTGAGCGGATTGCCGGAGCTCATCTGGTCGGTTCCCCGCAGACGTGTGGAGTGGGATGGGGCGGCACCACGCTACCGGGCGGCGCGGGTCACATCCCCGCCGTGGGTGGTTACCAGGCGGGCCGAGTAACGGAACGTCGAATTCCGCGATAACTCAGGGTAGTTAGTAATCGTGGAAGAGGTTGCGCATGACAGGCATCGCGGAGGGATACGGCCATCGTCTCGCTGTCTGCCTGGAGGCCTGGCGGCGGGACATCGTGGACACCCCACTCGCCGCGCTGCCGGTTTTTTTCGACCTGGATTACGCGGTTGACGTGGTCAAACAGGCGAGACAAGCCGACCGGACGCATGCGTCCCCCGACGACGCACGCGCCCGGCCGGTGCCCGGGAATCCAGTGGACCTACTTTAGTCGGTGGGCAGGCGATGATCACCGATCGTCGGAGAAAAGTTACAAACGGTCACGCGAGCGACGAGTGCGCGACCCGGCGCTGGAGATCAGCCGCAGGATCAGCAGCAGTACGACGGCGCCCATCACCGCGACGCCGAAGCTCGGCAGGTCGAACCCGAGCGTCTCGCGCTCGCCCGTGATCCCGCGATAGATCAGGCCGCCGAGCGCGGCGCCGACGATGCCGACCGCGATGTTGACCAGGCAGCCGGAGCGGCGCCGGTCGGGGCCGCCGACCGCGAGGTTCGCGACCCAGCCTGCCAGCGCTCCGAAGATCACCCACGAGAAGAAACCCATGGGTGAAGCGTACCCCGATAATAGACAAGAGACATTGCACAAGAACTCTTGTACATTGGCGGTCATGACCGAACGCGGGATCCGGGAGATCCACGACTCCAAGGTGCTGGCCGCCATGTCGCATCCGCTGCGCAGGCGGCTGCTCGACGTGCTCAAGGTCAACGGCCCGTCGACGGCCAGCGTGCTCGCCGACAAGACCGGTCAGGCGGTCGGCAACGTCAGCCATCACCTCAAGGTGCTGGCCGCGAGCGAACTGGTCGAGGAGGTGCCCGAACTCGCCCGCGATCGGCGCGAACGCTGGTGGCGCAGGTCCTCCGACGGCTTCAAGTGGTCCGTCAAGGACTTCCGCGACGACCCGATCGGTGAGGCGGCGGAGTCGCTGGCGCTCGAGCACCAGGTCGCGATCGCGCGCGCTTGGCTCGCCAACTGGCAGAGTTACGCGCCCGAGTGGGAAGAGGCTTCGTTCGACTCGAATGCCTGGGCCTGGCTCACCTCGGCGGAACTTGGCGAGATCAAGGACCAGATCACCGCGCTGATCAGCGGCTGGGCCAACCGCGAACTCCCCGACGACGGCCAAGAACGAGAACCCGTCTTCCTGTTCGCGCGCGGCATGCCTGGTAAGCCATGAGGGACTTCCGGCTGCTGTGGGCAGGCGAGACGATCAGCCTGCTCGGGAGCAACGTCGCGGCCGTCGCGCTGCCGCTGGTCGCCGTGGTCACCTTGCGGGCGGACACCTTCACCGTCGGCCTGCTGTCCGCGGTCGCCTGGCTGCCGTGGTTCCTCGTCGGACTGCCTGCCGGCGCTTGGGTGGACCGGTGGCGCAAGCGTCCGGTCATGATGGCCTGCAACGTGATCTCGATGGTGGTGTTCGCCAGTATCCCGGCCGCCGCCTGGTTCGGCGTGCTCACCGTGACCCAGTTGCTGGTGGTCGCGCTGCTCGGCGGAGTGACGAAGGTCTTCTTCACGACCGCGTACCGGGCCTACGTGCCGCTGATCGTCCACGATGGACAGTTGCTCGGCGCCAACGCCAGGTTGCAGGGCAGCGAATCGGCCGTGCAGGTCGTGGGGCCGGGGCTGGGCGGCTTGCTGGCTCAGGTTTTCGGCGCGGTTTCCGGTCTGCTGGCGGACGCGGTGAGCTTCGGTGTCTCCGCACTGTTGCTGCGTTTCATCAAAACCGACGAGGACCGTCCAAAAAGGAGTAATCGGCGGTTGCGGGCGGAGATCGCGGACGGCGTGCGGTTCCTGGCGCGCGACCCGTACCTGGGGCGGCTGGCGGTCTTCGCCGCCATCTCGAACATCGCGCTCGAGGGGTACCAGGCGATCCAGATCGTGTTCCTGAGCCGGGATCTCGGCCTGAGTCCCGGCATGGTCGGCCTGGTGCTGGCGGTGTCGGCGCTCGGCGGCGTGGCCGGTGCGGGGATCGCCGGAAAGGTCAGCGCCCGAATCGGTACCGTGCGCGCGTTTCTCGTCGCCGAGGCGGTCGCTTCGCTGCTGCTGCTCATCGGGCCGTTCGGGCTGGTGACCTTCGTGATCGCCGGAGTCGCGATCAGCATGGGGTTGCTGGTGTCCAATGTGCTCACCGTGACCTTCCGGCAGCAGTACTGCCCGCCGGCGTTGTTCGGCCGGATCACCACGAGCATCGCGACGCTCAGCTACGGCGGCATCGCGCTGGGCGCACTGCTCGGCGGCGTGCTCGGGGAGTGGCTCGGCGTGCGGCCGACCATGTGGATCATGGCGCCGCTGCAGCTGGTGGCCGTGCTCGTGGTCAGTCCACTGTGGAAGCTCCGCGACTTCCCTAGCAAATCAGCACCACGTCCACCTCATCACCTTCAGCCACAGCCGTGACGTCCTCGGGCAGCACGATCAAGCAGTTCGACTGAGTGAACGCGGCCAGCAGGTGCGAGCCCGCACCGCCGCGCGGCCCGACCAGGCCGGTGACCTGGCCTTCCTTGTGCGTGTAGAAGCCGCGGCGGAACTGGCGGCGCCCGGCCGGTGACTTCATCGCCTCGGTCAGCTTCGCGCGCACGCGCAGCCGGTGCACGCCGGTGTGCCCCAGCGCGGTCAGCAGCGCGGGGCGCAGGAAGGCCTCGAACGAGACCAGCACGCTCACGGGGTTCCCGGGCAGCGTCACCACGGGAACCCCGTGCCAGCGCCCGCACCCCTGCGGCCCGCCCGGCTGCATCGCGACCTTGGTGAACTCGACGCCGGAGTCGGTCAGCGCGTCCTTCACGACCTCGTACGCGCCCGCGCTGACCCCGCCGGAGGTCACCAGCAGATCGGCGTGCCGCAGCTTCGGCTCGATGGCGGCGCGGAACGCGGTGACGTCGTCGGCGACACTGCGCACGATCTCGACCTCGCAGCCGAGCGCGCGGATGGCGGCGGCCAGCATGACGGCGTTCGACTCGTAGATCTGCCCGTACCGCAACGGTTCCGGCGGGACGACCAGTTCGGTGCCGGTCGACGCCACGATCACGCGCAGCGGCGCGTGCACGCGAAGCCGGTCCTTGCCGACGGCCGACGCGAGCCCCAGCTGAGCGGGCCCGAGCCTGGTCCCGGCGGGCAGCGCGACCGTGCCTTCGCGCACGTCCTCGCCGACATGGCGGACGTGGTTGTCCACCGGCACGGATTCGAGGATCCGCACGCGCTCGGTGCCGCCGTCGGTCTTCTCGACCATCACCACGGCGTCCGCGCCGGGCGGCATCGGCGCGCCGGTCATGATCCGCTGCGTGGTGCCTGGTTCGAGCGGCGGGACGTCGACCAGCCCCGCCGGGATGTCCCCGGTGACCGGCAGCTCGACCGGCGCGTCCGCGACGTCGGCGGCGCGCACGGCGTACCCGTCCATCGCGGAGTTGTCGAACGGCGGCAGCGAAACGCCCGCCAGCACGTCCTCGGCGAGCACCAGCCCGGCGCAGTCCTGCAGCGGCAGTTCGCGCACCGGCGCGCTGCCGAGCAGCTTGGTCACGTTCTCACGGTGCTCGTCGACGGAGATCACGCGGACCATCCTGCCCCTACCGGGGCCTCATGCAAGACTCTCCCCGCCACAGGCTTGTCTCATGGGGAGAAGAAATGCAGGTTCAGATCCGTCACCAGCCGTCCTTCGCCGTCGCCAGACTGGTTCTCGCGCCTGGTGAACCCGCCCAGGTCGAATCGGGCGCGATGATGGCGACGAGCTACGGCGTGGCGGTCCAGTCGCAGGCGCAGGGCGGGATCATGAAGGGCCTCGGCCGGGCCTTCCTCTCCGGCGAGTCCTTCTTCATCTCCACCTTCACCGCCCCGCAGAACGGCGGCTGGGTCGACGTCGCCGCGAACCTGCCGGGTGACATGCAGATCTTGAATCTCGACGGCCGCACCGGCTGGTGCGTGACCAAGGGTTCGTGGATCGCGTCCTCGCACGGAGTGCACACCGAGACCAAGTGGGGCGGGCTCAAGAACCTCGTCGGCGGCGAGGGCGGCTTCCTCACCCACGCGACGGGCCAGGGTCCGCTGGTCGTGGCCTGCTACGGCGCGCTCGAAGCCGTGACGCTGCAGCCGGGCGAGGTCGTCACCATCGACACCGGCCACATCGTCGCGTTCGCCGACACCGTGCAGTACCAGATCCGCAAGGTCGCGCAGGGCATCATCCAGTCGATGAAGAGCGGTGAAGGCCTGGTCTTCGACTTCGCGGGGCCGGGAACCGTGCTCACCCAGACCCGCAACCCGTCGGCGCTCTCGGCGTGGGTCATCGCTCAGGTGCCCGCGCGGTAGATCATGCGGGTCCACACCAGGCATACCCCGCACTGCGGGGTCGCGCGCATCCTGCTTTCGCCGGGCGAGGCCGTGCAGGCCAACGCCGACGCGATGGTCGCCAGCAGCTTCGGCGTCACCGAGACCCCGCCCGCGCGCGGCGGGGTCCGCTCGCACGGCAAGGGCCTGCCCTCGGTGTTCAACGCGCCTGCCGAGGGCGGCTGGCTCGACCTGGCGCCCGCGGTCGCCGGTGACGTCTACCCGCTGGAGTTCGACGGCAAGGTCGGCTGGTCGGTGCGCAAGGGCTCGGTGCTCGCGCGGCCGTCGACCCTGCGCCACGACCAGAACTGGGCGGCGCACGGGAAGCTGTTCGGCGCCGACAACGGCTTCCTCGACCACTACACCGGGGTCGGCCCGCTCGTGCTGTCCTCGGCGGGGCCGGTCGACGCGTTCGCACTCGAACCGGGTGAACTGGTCACCGTCCGCCCCGATTACCTGCTCGCGTATCCCGACTCGGTGCAGTGCAGGCTGCGGGCGGTCGACCCGTCGGGACCGCAGTCGGTGGCCACCGGCGAGGGGCTGGCGCTGGACTTCGCGGGGCCGGGAACGGTGCTCGTGCAAGCCCGTAATCGGCGGCTTTCGAAGGCCTGACGTTGCGGCAAATCGCCGATTGCCAGCCGTCTGACGGCCGGTAGCGTGATCGGTACTTCTTTTCGCCGAGGAGGATGCCTTGACCGCAGGCACCGTGAAATGGTTCAACTCCGAAAAGGGCTACGGATTCATCGAATCCTCCGATGGGCCCGACGTGTTCGTCCACTATTCCGCGATCCAGGCCGACGGGTTCCGCACCCTCGACGAGGGCGATCGCGTCGAGTTCGAGATCCAGTCCGGCCGTGACGGCCGTAACCAGGCAGCTGACGTCCGGAAGGTCTGACAGCGGGTAGAGATCGGCGCGCGTTAGAGTGCCGATCGTGACAGGCGACGTGTCGGGGGACCTCACCGGTCGCCGGCTGGGCAACTACCGCATCGACGGCGTGCTCGGCAAGGGCGGCATGAGTGTGATGTACAAGGCCACCGACGTGCGCTTGGGGCGCAAGGTGGCGCTGAAGGTGATCGGCGAGCATCTGGGCGCCGACGCCGAGTTCCGCGAGCGGTTCGTCGACGAGGCACGCAACACCTCCGCGATCGACCACGCGAACATCGTCCCGCTCTACGACTTCGGCGAGCTCGACGGCATGTTGTACATCGCCATGCGGATGGTCGACGGCGCCGACCTCGCGAGCGCCATCGGCGGCGGCCCGATCGCCCCGGTGCGAGCCTTGAGCCTGCTCGACCAGGTCGCGGACGCGCTCGACAGCCTGCACAACCGCGGCCTCGTGCACCTCGACGTCAAACCGGCCAACGTGCTGGTGACCAGCCGGGAGTCCTCCCGCGAGCACGTCTACGTCGCCGACTTCGGCCTGACCAGGCGTGGCGCGACCGGGCACCGCACCCGTGGCGGCGACTTCCTCGGCTCGCCCACCTACGCGGCGCCGGAGCACCTGCGCGGCGAGCCGCTCGACGGCCGCACCGACCAGTACGCGCTGACCTGCGTGCTCTTCGCGTGCCTCACCGGCAGCCCGCCCTTCAAGGGTGACGTGCCGACGGTCATCAAGGGACATCTGAACGGCGACCCGCCGCTGGTCTCGCGCGTGGTCGCGCTGCCGCCCGCGGTCGACGAGGTCGTCCGCAAGGGGATGGCGAAGAACCCCAAGGACCGCTACGCCAGCTGCGTCGAGCTCATCGCCGCCGCGCGCCGCGCCTTGGGCCCGCTCGCGACCTCCGACAAGCCGCCGGGCCCGCCCGGCTCACCGTCGTCTACACCACCACAGGGAGAGGGGGCACCAATGAATCCCTATGGACAGCAGCCGCCCGGCTATCAGGGACCGCAGGGGCCTCAGGGGCCCCAGCAGGGCCCGCCTCCCGGATACGGCCAGCCGCAAGGGCCGCCACCGGGATACGGCCCGCCGCCCGGTCAGTACGGCCCGCCTCAGCAGCAGGGCCCGCCTCCCGGATACGGCCCGCCCCCTGGCTACGGACACCCCCAGCAGGGCGACCCCGTGCGCCTGCGCCCGCCGGCGCCGGCCAGCAGTGCCGCCTCGTTCCAGCAGGGCGGCAAGAGCGGCGGCGGCAAGAAGTGGATCTGGATCGTCGTCGGCCTCGTGGTCGTCGCCGCCGTCGTGGTCGGCGTCATCCTGCTGACCACTAAGGACGACAAGGGCGGCGGGACGAACCCCGGCAACGAACCGAAGACCACGGCGCCGCAGATCCCGGTCGGCAGCGGTGGCCCGACGAGTGGCCCGAAGTCCTCGCTCAAGCCGCCACCGTCGATCTCGGTGCAGCCGTCCAGCTGAGGCACTCGCTGGACGGCGGGTCTTTCTGACACGCTTCTGACCAGGGTTTCTTGCACTCTCCCCCATAGAGTGCTAAACACGCATTGGCACTCGGCACCGTCGAGTGCCAGGTGGGTGGTCGCCGATCATCTCACCTGAAGGTCGGGACGGTGAGGCCGTGCCGAGGGGAAACCCTGGCAGGTCGTCCGTCGCGGGCACCGAGCCTGGCCGTGGAAGTAGTCCTGCTGCTGTCGCCTGCGCGGCTGACGGCAGCGCCCAATACCGGAGGACCACACCGTAATGGCCAAACTGATCGCGTTCGATGAGGAAGCCCGCCGCGGTCTTGAGCGCGGCTTGAACATCCTCGCCGAAGCCGTCAAGGTGACGCTTGGCCCCCGTGGCCGCAACGTCGTGCTCGAGAAGAAGTGGGGTGCGCCGACGATCACGAACGACGGCGTCTCCATCGCGAAGGAAATCGAGCTTGATGACCCCTGGGAGAAGATCGGGGCCGAGCTCGTCAAGGAAGTTGCCAAGAAGACCGACGACGTCGCGGGTGACGGCACCACCACCGCCACCGTGCTCGCCCAGGCTCTCGTCAAAGAGGGCCTGCGCAACGTTGCCGCCGGTGCTGACCCGATCAGCCTGAAGCGCGGCATCGAGCAGGCCGTCGAGGCCATCACCGAGCAGCTGCACAAGATGGCCGTGCAGATCGAGACCAAGGAGCAGATCGCTGCTACCGCCTCGATCTCGGCCGCTGACCGCACCATCGGCGAGCTCATCGCCGAGGCGCTGGACAAGGTCGGCAAGGAAGGCGTCGTCACTGTCGAGGAGAGCAACACCTTCGGTCTCGAGCTCGAGCTCACCGAGGGCATGCGCTTCGACAAGGGCTACATCTCCGGCTACTTCGTGACCGACCCGGAGCGTCAGGAAGCGGAGCTCGAGGACCCCTACATCCTCCTGTTCGGTTCCAAGATCTCCACGGTCAAGGACGTGCTGCCGCTGCTGGAGAAGGTCATCCAGTCCGGCAAGCCGCTGCTGATCATCGCCGAGGACGTCGAGGGCGAAGCCCTTGCCACCCTGATCGTCAACAAGATGCGCGGCACCTTCAAGTCCGTCGCCGTCAAGGCGCCCGGCTTCGGTGACCGCCGCAAGGCCATCCTGCAGGACATCGCGATCCTGACCGGTGGCCAGGTCATCTCCGAGGACGTCGGCCTCAAGCTCGAGAACGCGGACCTTTCCCTGCTGGGCAAGGCTCGCAAGGCCGTCATCACCAAGGACGAGACCACCATCGTCGAGGGTGCTGGCGACGCCGACCAGATCCAGGGTCGCGTCAACCAGATCCGCGCCGAGATCGAGAACTCGGACTCGGACTACGACCGCGAGAAGCTCCAGGAGCGTCTGGCGAAGCTGGCCGGCGGCGTGGCCGTCATCAAGGCCGGTGCCGCCACCGAGGTCGAGCTGAAGGAGCGCAAGCACCGCATCGAGGATGCAGTGCGCAACGCCAAGGCCGCCGTCGAAGAGGGCATCGTCGCCGGTGGTGGCGTCGCTCTCATCCAGGCCGCCGAGGCCGCCTTCGCCGGTCTGAAGCTCGAGGGCGACGAGGCCACTGGTGCCAACATCGTCAAGGTCGCCGTCGAGGCGCCGCTCAAGCAGATCGCGATCAACGCCGGCCTCGAAGGCGGCGTCGTGGTGGAGAAGGTCAAGGGCCTGCCGCAGGGTCACGGCCTGAACGCCGCCACCGGTGTCTACGAGGATCTGCTCGCCGCCGGCGTGCCGGACCCCACGAAGGTCACCCGCTCCGCGCTGCAGAACGCCGCCTCCATCGCGGCGCTGTTCCTCACCACCGAGGCCGTTGTCGCCGACAAGCCGGAGAAGGCCGCACCGGCCGCTCCGGGTGGCGACGGTGGCATGGGTGGCATGGACTTCTGAGTTCGGCCGCTTAACGGGGAAAGCCCGGTCCGCTTCGGCGGGCCGGGTTTTTTTCTTGCCTTGGGTACGCCCCGAAGCTTGGGGTCGTGAGTGTTTTCGCCGGTTAGAACCGGCCGTACCACTCACGACCCTTGCCGGAGTCTCATCGCGAAGCGAGGGTGCCCCCGGGTGAGTACTACGCACTCAACGGCCCCCTCACACCCGTCAAAGGGCTCGACGGCGTCTCCCTGGACGTGGCGAGGGAAGCCAACCGGCCAACACCGAACATGCGCTTCGCAATAAATGGCCGAAGACGAGATGGACGTAAAGGGGCCCCGGACGCGCGAGGGGTGCGCCCGGGGCCGGGGTGGAGGGTTCGTGAACTGTCCCCTAGACGATCAGGCGGGGACGGGGATCTCTTCGTCGAGGCGGGCGTCGGTCGAGACGTTGGCCTCCTCGGCGGGGGTCAGGATCCACGCGGCGGCGTAGATCGGGATGGTCATGCCCATCAGCACGAAGGTGGCGATGGCCAGCAGCACACGGACCGCGGTGGGGTCGATGCCGAAGTAGTGGGCCCAGCCCGCGCAGACGCCGCCGAGCTTGCGGTCGGTGCGGCTGCGGAAGAGCTGCTTGGCGGCGGTGGCCGGGGAGGCAGGGGAGGCAGGGGAGGCAGGGGAGGCAGGGGAGGTCGGGAAGGTCTCGGAGAAGTTCACGTTGTTCGTCATGGGTAAATCATGACTGATAGACGTACGTATGGACATCCGGGAAACCCCTGAGTCCATCCCTGAAAACCGGATGACCCGGACTCGGGGGTCGCGGTAGTACTACCTGGTGAAACACGACAGCCCCGAGTTCAAGGCCATCGCGGAGCAGGGCATGATCCTGCGCTGCGAGGTCGGCTCCGGCCTGCTCGGCACCGCGC
Source organism: Amycolatopsis sp. NPDC059657 (assembly GCF_042734395.1). Taxonomy (NCBI): domain Bacteria; kingdom Bacillati; phylum Actinomycetota; class Actinomycetes; order Pseudonocardiales; family Pseudonocardiaceae; genus Amycolatopsis; species Amycolatopsis sp. NPDC059657. The sequence goes on from NZ_JBHWEB010000018.1 coordinate 75,453, forward strand.
TCGAGGGTCAGCATGACCGCGATGAGATGGGTATCTGCATCGAACCGCCGGAGTACGTCGCCGGCCTGCGCCGCTTCGAGCAGTACATCCACCGGGCTCAGCCGGAGGGCGTCCGGTCCGAGCCTGGCGACTTGGAGCTCATCGTCTATTCGCTGCGCAAGTGGATGCGGCTCGCGCTCAGCGGCAACCCGACGGTGCTCATCCCGCTGTTCGCACCCGAACGCGAGATCGTCGAGATCAACGACTTCGGCCGTGAGCTGCGGGCGAACGCGTCGTTCATCGTTTCGCGGCAGGCGGGGCAGCGGTTTCGCGGCTACCTGGCCGCTCAGCGGGACCGGATGCTCGGCAACGGCAGTCAGCACACCAATCGGCCGGAGCTGATCGAGAGGTACGGCTTCGACACCAAGTTCGCGATGCACATGGTCCGGCTTGGTGTGCAGGGCGTCGAGCTGCTCGAAACCGGCAAGATCACGCTGCCCATTCCGGAGCCTTGGCTGAGCTGGCTGCGTGAGCTGCGTCGGGGCGAGCACACGAAAGACGAGGCGCTGGACGCCGCGGCCGAGCTGGACGCCCGGCTCGAGAAGCTGGCCCAGACCTCGCCGCTGCCGGAGCATCCTGATCATGCCGCGGCTGACGAATGGCTGGTGCGAGTACATCGGGAGGCCTGGAAGATGGCTTGATGACGATCATCCTCAAGCTGATCAACTCCAAGCCGCCCACTCGCGAACCGGCCATCCGAAGGTCCGCGGTCCGCAAGCTAGCAGCGCTAGTTTCGCTGGCAGCGCTAGGACTTAGCGCCGCTAGCTCAACTAGCGCTGCTAGTTCAGCTGTCAACGCTAGCTGGCCTAGCGGTGCTATCCGAGCTAGCAGTGGCAGCCAAGTTAGCGGCGCTAGTTCGGCTAGCGATGACAGCCGAACTAGCGATGCTAATTCAGCTAGCGGTGACAGTTTCGCTAACGGCGCTAGGCGAACCAGCGGTGACAGCGGAGCTAGCGGTGCTAGTGAAACTGGCTTTGGTGGCAGCAGGCTCGACGCGATCCTGCGTCGCGGCGAAGTGAAGGTCTGCACCACCGGCGACTACCGGCCCTTCACCTACCGCGACGCGAACGGCGGCTACAGCGGCATCGACATCGACCTGGCGAAGGAACTCGCGACCAGCCTCAAAGTCCGCCTCGCACTCGTGCCGACCACCTGGAAGACGCTCCTCGACGACCTCGGCCGCCGCTGCGACCTCGGCATGGGCGGCATCTCGATCACACTCGACCGAGCCAAGCGCGCCTTCTTCACCGCGCCCTACCTGCGCGACGGCAAAACCCCGATCACCCGCTGCGAAAACGTGGCCAAGTTCCAGACCCTCGAACAGATCGACCGGCCCGGCGTCCGCGTGATCGTCAACCCCGGTGGCACCAACGAGCAGTTCGCCGATGCCAACCTCAAGCGGGCGACCATTGTCCGCCACCCCGACAACAACACGATCTTCGACGAGATCCTCAAGAACAACGCCGACCTGATGATCACCGACGCCACCGAAACCCGCTGGCAGGCCAAGCGGCATCCCGAACTGTGCGCGGTCCACCCCGACCAGCCGTTCACCTTCGCCGAGAAGGCTTATCTGCTGCCGCGCGGCGATGTCGTGTTCCAGCAGTGGGTCGATCAGTGGCTGCACCTCGCGCTCAACGACGGCACCTACGCCCGGATCAGCAAGCCCTGGCTCGGCTGAAAGCCATTTGTATCTCGCTTGTACGGACATCCGGCACAGTCCGGACCAAGCAGTCGAGAAAGGACTCCGCGATGGCAATCAGACGCTGGATCACCGCGATCACCACGCTGGCGATCGGCTTGGCGAGCGCGGCGGCGATCGCATCGCCGGCCAGTGCCGCCGGTCCCCGCCCGAACTTCCAGGTGCCGTTCCCGTGCAACCAGACCTGGAACGGCAACAACGACAACTCCAGCGCGCACGTCGGCTGGGAACTGGACTTCAACCGCGGCAGCACCGCCGACGCCGATCTCGGCGACACGGTCGTCGCCGCGGCCGCGGGCAAGGTCGTCATCTCCGCGCACCAGGGCTCGACCAATGGTTACGGCAACCTGGTCAAGATCGACCACGGCGGCGGCTGGACCAGCTACTACGCGCACCTGCGCGCACGTTCGGTCAGTGTCGGCCAGCAGGTCTCGCAGGGTCAGAAGATCGGCGAGCTCGGCAACACCTCCAAGCCTGGCAACAACATCTCGCCGCACCTGCACTTCGAGATCCGCACCTCGGACCAGGCGTACCCGAACAACACGCAGAAGGCCGTCTTCAATGGCACCACCTTCCCGTACCCGCACGCCAACGTGACCTCGAAGAACTCGTGCAGCGGCAGCAACCCCAACCCGTACGACGCGGTCGAGGTCTGCGGCACCGACTACAAGGTCATCGATTCGGCCGCGCTGGGTTCGGCGGGCACCGCGTACCTGCTCTACAACGCCGCCAACGGCAACAACTGCGTGACCACCATCAAGAGCACCTCGGTCGGCAATGCCAGCTCGGTTTCGGCGTTCCTCGAAGTCCAAGGGGCAGCACGGAAATCGGACTCAGGCAGCTTTGAGTACTACGCCGGGCCGGTCAGCGCCGCGGCGGGCAACAAGTGCGTGAAGTGGGGTGGCTCCGCGGGTTCCTCGACCTACGAGAGCGGCTTCGAGCACTGCGGCTAACGAGACCGCACCCTGGCCAGGCGGTCGACCCACCTGGCCAGGGTGTCTTCATCCGGCCGGAACCGATCGCGAAGATCCGGTTCCGGCGCGCTGCGTGGCACGGGCAGATAACCGTCCACAGGGGACAGTGAGGCTGAGCAGACATCGTTCTCCAGCAACGACATCGTGCCGAGTCCACAAGCGAATTCCAGCGACGGCAGTGCTCCGGCGAGCGCCAGCCCTGCCGCCAGCCCGACACTCGTCTCGACGGCGGACGACACCACGCACGGCAGTCCGCACGCTTCGGCGACTTCCAGCGCCCGGCGCACGCCGCCCAGCGGCGCCACCTTCAGCACCGCGATATCGGCCGCCCCGGCGACGGCGACCTTGAGCGGATCCTCGGCACGGCGGATCGACTCGTCCGCGGCGATCCGCACGTCGACCCTGCGCCGCACGGCCGCGAGCTCTTCGATGGAAACGCACGGCTGTTCGACGTATTCGAGCCCGTCGGCCGCCTTGTCGAGCACCCGGATCGCATCGACGGCCGAGTCGACCTCCCACGCCGTGTTCGCGTCGATCCTGATCGCGCCGGACGGGCCGAGCGCGTCGCGCACCGCCGCCACCCGCTCGCAGTCGTCCACAAGGGACGAGCGTGGATCCGCGACCTTCACCTTCGCCGTCCGGCAACCCGACGCCGCGACCAGCCGGTGTGCTTCCTCGGGTGAGACGACCGGGACGGTCGTGTTCACCTCGACGCGGTCGCGGACCGGTTCCGGCCAGCCGGCTTCGCTGGCTTCGACGGCCGAAGCCAGCCACGGCGCGGACTCGGCGTCGTCGTATTCGGCGAACGGGCAGAACTCGCCCCACCCCGCGGGCCCGTGCAGCAGCACACCTTCACGCACGGTGATACCGCGGAACCGTGTGCGCATGCGGAGTGAGTAGACATCCATCGGCCCGATACTGCCACGCCGCGCGAATCGGCCGAGCACGTGCCGTTTCGTCGGCCAAGAGCCAGAATGAGGTGATGGAGCTCCAGTTCCGTGTGCTCGGCACCGCCGAGGTGACGGCGGATGGGCGGCCCGTTCCGCTCGGCGGCAGCAGGCCGCTGATTGTGCTGGCCGGGCTTCTGTTGCGCTCCAACCAGGTCGTTTCGGTCGAAGAGCTGAGCCGGTGGCTCTGGGACGACGACCAGCGTCGCTCCAAGGGCGCGTTGCAGACGTACGTTCTTCGCGTGCGCCGCGCGCTCGGCGATCTCGCGCCGATCCGCACCGAACGCGGCGGCTATCTGATCGAAGTGGACGAAAGCGCGTTCGATCTCACCCGATTCCGTGACTTCGCCACGCGCGGCAAGCGTGCGGCGGCCCGAGGTGAGCTGCGGCAGGCGGCGAGCTTCTTCAGTGACGCGCTCGCGCAGTGGCGTGGCCCGGCGATGAGCAATGTGGAGTCCGACGCGTTGCACCGCGACGAGGTCGCGCAGCTCGCCGAGGAGCGGCTGCGGGTGCGTGAGCAGTGGGCGGAAGCCATGCTCGCGCTGGGCGACTACGTCACGGTCATCCCGGAATTGACCGAGCTGACCAGGGAAAACCCGCTTCGCGAGCGCCTGCACGAGCAGCTGATGATCGCGCTGTACCGCGCTGGGCGCCAAGCCGAGGCGCTCGCCGTGTATCGCGAGATCAGCGCCGTGCTCGCGGAGGAGCTCGGGCTCGACCCCGGCGCCTCGCTGCGGCGCGCGCATCAGGCGATCCTCACCGGTGACGAGGCCGCGCGCGTCGCGACCAGTGCCGGCCGCGCCGCGTACCGGCTCGGCTCCGAGCCACTGGTCCCGCGTCAGCTGCCGGCGGACCTCGGCGCGTTCGCCGGGCGCGAGGCCGACCTCAAGGCGTTGTGGGCATTGGTACCTGAGCAGCCGGCGGAAGGCCCGGCGTCCTCGCCGATCGCGTCGATCGAAGGCATGGGCGGCATTGGAAAGACCACGCTTGCCGTGCATTTCGCGCACGACGTCGCGGAGCGCTTCCCTGGTGGCCAGATCTACGCCAACCTGCGCGGGTATGGACCGGGCGATCCGGTCGAGCCCGCCGCCGCGTTGGAGACGATGCTCGCCTCGCTCGGCGTGCCCGCCGACCGGATCCCGAGCGACCTCGACGGCCGCGCGTCGCTCTGGCGCACGCACAGCGCGGGGCGCCGGATGCTGATCCTGCTCGACAACGCCGCCAGCACCGAGCAGGTCCGGCTGCTGTTGCCCGGCCCGGGTTGCCTGGTGCTGGTCACGAGCCGCTGGCAGCTTCGAGCGCTGGTCGCGCGGCACAACGCGCACCGCGTCGCGCTCGACGAGCTGGCCGAACAGGACGCGATCACGTTGCTCGCCGCGACCATCGGCGTCGAGCGCGCGAAGGCCGACTGCGCGGCGACCGAACGCTTCGTCGACTACTGCGGCAGGCTCCCGCTGGCCATCCGCATCCTCGCGGTGCGCGCGGACCAGTTCCCCGATGTGCCGCTGGCGGACTTCCTCGCCGACCTCGACACCGAGCAGGACCGGCTCGGCTCGTTCGACCTCGCCGACGGCGACGAGACCAACATCCGCGCGGTGTTCTCGCACTCCTACCAGGCACTCGACCCCGGCGCCGCGCGCATGCTGCGCCTGCTCGGCCTGCCGACGGGCGCCGACTTCAGCGCGCCCGCCGCCGCGGCGATCGCCGGCGTCGGCATCGCGTCGGCGCGCACCAGTCTCAGCAGGCTGGCCTCGGCCTATCTGCTCGGCCAACCGAGGCCGGGGCGGTACCAGTTCCACGACCTGATCCGTGTGTACGCGGCCGAGTTGTCCGCACGTTTCGACTGCGACGCGACGCGAGCGGCCGCGGTCGACCGGCTGCTCGACTGGTATCTGTCGTCGGCGCTGAACGCGTCCAAGATCCTGCGGCCGGAGCGGCACTACCGGCTGGTCGGCGACGTGGACGGCGGCTCGCAGTTCGGCTGCCACGAGCAGGCGCTGGACTGGTTCGACGAAGAAGAAGCCAACCTCGTCGCGGCGGTCAGCTTCGCGTTCCGGGAAGAAAGGTACGAGCGCTGCTGGCAGCTCGCCTGGGTGTTGCAGTCGGCGTTCATCATCCGCGCGCGGCTGGACGAATGGCGTTCGGTCTTCGACCTCGCGCTGCGTGCCGCGCGGCTGGCGAAGAACAGGGCGGGCGAGGCCGGGATCCTCAGTGGACTCGGCGTCGCGCACGGCGTCGCACGGCAGCACGCGGACTCTTTGCGGTATTTGCAGCAGGTCTTGGAGATTCAGCGCGAGCTGGGCACGCGCGAGGGCGAGGCGCGTGCCCAGTACAACTTGGCGCTCTCGGCCGGGAACAACGGCGACCAAGAACGAGCGTATGACCATGCGTTGGAAGCGCTCCGGCTGGTGCGCGAACTGAACCTCGGCAACCTGGAAGCCGATGTCCTGCAAGCACTCGGCGACATCAGCGCCGAAATGGGCAAGCACGAGAAAGCGCTGGAACTCGCCGACAGCGCGCTCGCGATCTGGCGCCGCGCCGGCATCGTCGAAGACGAGCGGTTCGCGTTGCACAGCCGCGGCAAGGCTTTGGTCGGGCTGGGCCGGACCGACGAGGGCATCGGCTGCATGCGGCAGGCGGTCGAGATGTTCTTCAGCCGCGGTGAGCTGTACGAGGCCGCGGATGTGTTGGCCCAATTGGGTGACGTACACGTGAAACTCGGCGACGGCGCGTCCGCCCGTGACTGCTGGCTGCGCGCGGTACGGGTACTGACCGAGCTTTCCCACCCCGACGCCGAAGGCGTCCGAGCCAAGCTCGGCGCGCTGGTCACTGCGTTCGGCCTGCCCGCGCACTGACCCCCAGTGAACAGTGCGCGGGCAGGCCGCCCCGACGCTGTCATTCAACGGGACGGCGCTCACTGCCCGCTGACTGATGTTTGGACCACGCGCGAGCACGGGTATGCGTTGCCTTCACCACGAAGAGAAGGAGCGGATTGTCGTGCCGGACACATTGACCGGTCGCCGGGTGGCGTTCGTCGTCGCACCCGAAGGCACTGAACAGGTCGAGCTCACCGAACCCTGGAAGGCGGTACGGGACGCGGGCGGGCAGCCGGAACTCGTGTCCACCGAGACCGGTTCCATCCAGGCGTTCAACCACCTGGACAAGGCGGACACCTTCCCCGTGGACCGGGTGGTCCGCGAAGTCTCCGCCGACGACTACGACGCGCTCGTACTGCCCGGCGGCGTCGCCAACCCCGACTACCTGCGCACGGTGCCGGAGGCCGTCACCTTCATCGGCCAGTTCTTCGCGCAGGGCAAGCCCGTCGGCGCGATCTGTCACGCGCCGTGGACCCTCATCGAGGCCGACGTGGTCCGCGGCCGCCGCATGACCTCATGGCCGAGCCTGAAGACAGACCTGGTCAACGCGGGCGCGACCTGGGTCGACGAGGAAGTGGTCGTCGACGAAGGCTTCGTCACCAGCCGCAAGCCCGACGACCTCCCCGCCTTCTGCGCCAAGGTCGTCGAAGAGATCTCCGAAGGCAAACACGCGGGCCAGACGGCCTGAGCATGTCGTGAGTGTTCCCGACGGTTAGAACCGCCGGGAACACACACGAACCCAAGTTGAGGTTGGCGGCGAGGGGGCGGG
>NZ_JBHWEB010000018.1:82769-120785 GCF_042734395.1 Amycolatopsis sp. NPDC059657
GTCTACCAATTACAACACCCCCCCAACCGCCGGGCCCCCGGGGGCGTTTGTTGGGGTTTTTTGGCCCCCGCTTATCCCCCCCCCCCCACCCCCCACGACCCCAAGTTGAGCTTGGCGGCGAGGGTGCGGGCGTCGCCGGGGGCCTTGACCTTCATGTCGTTGTCGAAGTAGACGTAGATGTCCTTGTGGCGGCGCTCGTGGATCGTGGCCGCCCAGTCGTCCAAGGCCTTGTCGCTGTAGCCGCTCGCGTAGAGTTCCTTGTCGCCGTGCAGGCGGAGGTAGAAGAAGTCCGCTGTGTCTTCGCGTGGGTTGGGGAACTTGCCCGCCGTGTCCGCGAAGACCAGCGCGATGTCGTGCTCGCGCAGCAAGGCAGTGCACTCGGCCGACTCGAAGCTCGGATGGCGGACCTCCACAGCGTGCCGGAGGCGGCGTTGCGGGCCAGGCTTGAGCCAGGGGTCGGTCTTGAGCTTTTCGTCGTGACGCTTGGCCAACGCGGCCGCGGCGCGGGTGGTGCGGGGCAGCAAGCCGAAGAACTCGGTGAGCCTTTCGGGGTCGAACCGCAGGCGCGGCGGGAGCTGCCACAGCACCGGGCCCAGCTTGTGCTTGAGCGCCAGCACTCCGGACGCGAAGAAGTTCGCCAAAGGCGTTTCGGTGTCGCGCAGCTGCTTCATGTGGGTGATGAAGCGCGGGCCTTTGACCGCGAACACGAAGTCGTCCGGGGTTCGCGTGAACCAGGTCTGGAAGGACGCCGGGCGCTGCAGCGAGTAGAACGTCCCGTTGATCTCGACCGTGTTCACTTGCCGAGCCAGGTACGGCAGCTCTTCCTTGTGTGGCAAGCCTTGGGGGTAGAAAGTGCCTCGCCAGGGCGGATACAGCCAACCCGACACCCCGACACGGATCACGAGACACCTCCTCCCCTCGGAGTAGCCCGCCCGGCCACGCCCGAAACTCAGGCCCAGGAGAACTTCCAGTGCCGCGAGTGCACCAGCCCGGCCGCGTATTCGCGCAGGTTTCCGGGCTGGCCCGCGAACGTGGGCAGGCTGAACGCGCGGTGCTCGGCGGCGACCGTCAGCGCGCGGCCCTGGCTGCGCGGGGGCGCGGACACCGAGAGCTCGAGCGAGTCGAAGCCGAGCGAGATGAGGGTCGCGCCGAAGCGCTCCTCCCAGCTGCGCAGTACGCCGGACAGCTCCGCGACCTGGTCGGTGAACTTGATCATGCCGGTCCAGCCGAGTATCGCCGGGATGTCGGCCGGACGCTCCGTCTGGACCAGGCCGAGGCGGTACTCCGCGTGCGCCGCGAGCACCGAGCCGGTGTTGCCCGCCTCGGCGAGCGGGTCGGCGCGGCGCTGGGGGCGGCGGGCGAGGCCGGGGAACTTGGCGCCGAAGGGGCGCAGGCAGGCGCCGTCGCAGCAGGAGGCGTCCCACCAGCGGTCCAGCGTGACGGCCGGGTCGACCAGGCCGATCTTGTGCCGGGCAGGCGCGAGCCTGCCTCGGTCGTCGATCCAGTCCTCACCGTTGACCGCGAACCGCTGGTCGCGCGGGATGAGCACCGGCCAGAGACCGGTGCGGTCGTACTCCGCGACACACGTCAGATACCGCGAAGACTGCGTCAATGGCTCGTCCGAGACCCACAGCCTGCCGTGCCAGTGTCCCGGCGGCAGGGTCTGGACGATCGGCGTGACCGGGCGGAACGGAGCGATGGTCATGGGAGGTCCCCTCGAACTGGTGTTCGGCTAGATACCTCGAACAGTAGTTCGAACCACCGACAATTTCCAGTCCGATCTTCGCTCACCTGTTCGGGTGAACGTCGAAAACCGCAGGTCAGCGCGGTGCTACCAAGCGTCTTCCCTGAACACGGGTTCCGCGGGTTCATCCTCTTCGACGGCCGGCGCCACCGTCGGTACGACCGGCTTCATCGACTGGGGGAGCAGCCCCGGGTAGTCGTCGATGATCTTCGCCTCGACCAGCGGCGTGTACAGCCCGCGCACCTCGTCGCGCGCCCGTGACGCCGCCAGCTGGACCGCGCTGAGGATCGCACGGGCGTCCACGTCGCGCGCGGACTCCAGCCGCGTCGGCATCCCCAGGTAGTCGACGGTCACCTGGACCGAGCCGTCGGCCGACGACGCGGTCCCGGTGACCTGCTTGGCCTGCGAAAGCACCGCTTCCAGCAGGCGCTCCGGGTTACGCCGGAGCGCCTCCTCCTGCCGTGCGCGGAACTCGTCGCGCGCCCGCTCGGCCGCGTCCATCAGCCGAGCGCGGACGAGATGTTCGACGGTGGCCGCGAGTCCGCCTCTTTCTTCTTCTTGGCCAGCCATTTGTCGATGTTGTCCGGGGTGTGCTCGGGCACCAGCACCTTGCCGGGATCGTCGTCGAACCTGCCGACGTCGACCGGGGTGGACGGCGGCGTCGGTCGCGACTCGCCGAGCTGCTGGAGCTTCGGGACGACCTCGTCGTTGATGCCGTTGACGAGCCGGGATTCGATCTCCCGGCACGCGCGCAGGTACTTGTACGCGATGTCCTGGTACTTCTCGCCGTCCAGCGACTCCTTGGCGGCCTCGGTGACGCCGTCGGCCACCGCCGCGGTCACCGCGCTGCCGAACGAGATCGCCGTCGCGATCGCGGCCTCGCTGGCCGCCAGGCTCACCCCGGCGGTCACCACGCTGAAGGCCGCGCCGACCAGGCTGCCGACCACGGTCAGCAGTACCTTCCAGCCGGACGCCTCGTCGTTCTCCTGCTTCTGGTTCAGCGCCGCGACGAAGTTCTGCGCGAGCTTGAGCCAGTCGGCACGGGCCGCCTTGATGATGCCCGCGTAGGACAGCAGGCAGGACGCGAGCGTCGACGCCGCTTCGCGCTCGTCGTTGACGAAGTCCATGATCTTGCCGCCGTACGCGGCGCACGCGGCCTGCGCGTCACCACGCCAGTTGCGGAAGATGTTGTTGCAGGCGCTCTGGAAGTTCTCCATGCCGTCGTCGAGCCCGCGCGCGTTCTTGACCAGCGTCTCGTAGACCTCGCCCAGTTCGTCCAGCGGCTGGCCGGACAGGACCTGCGCGGTGCGGAAGAAGTCGTCGAACTTCACGTCGGTCATCGGCAGCCCTTCCATCATCTGGCCGGTGCCGCCGAGACTCGGGGTCTCGTCCTTGACGGTCAGGAACCCCACCCACCCGGCCATCGTGACCAGGAACGGGACCAGCCCGCCAGCCTCGCGGAACGACACGTCGAGCTCGTCGAAGTCGATGCTCATCGGATCACCCCGGCGGCCTTGACGTTGCCGCCGGTGGCGTCTTCGACCGCGCGATAGGACCGCACGACGTCGTTCAGCGCGTCGCGGAACCCCTCCAGCGACGCGACCGCCGCGCGCTGGCCGTCCAGCACGGCGGCGGCCGACGCCGCGAACATCCCCATCAGCACGGGACCGCCGGTGCCGAGCAGCTTCGCCACATCGTGGTCCGCGATCGTTTCGACGTCTTCGTACAGCTGCTGGAAATGCTCCAGCGCCGGCTCGATGTCGTTCTTGATGCCGTTTTCCAGCTCGGTCAGGTCAGCCTCGAAACCTTCACGCTCGTCGCTCATGTACGCCCCCATCCAGGTCGTTTCCGAAACCTGGGACGGTGGCGAACCGGCGGCGGTTCCGCCTTACAGCGGACGCAGCAGGTCGTCGGCGTCGACGATCAGGTACGCGTAGCCCTGCTCGGCGAGGAACCGCTGCCGGTGCGCGGCGTACTCGGTGTCGACGGTGTCGCGCGAGACGACCGAGTAGAAGTGCGCCTGCCGCCCGTCACCCTTGGGCCGCAAGAGCCTGCCGAGCCGCTGCGCCTCCTCCTGACGTGAGCCGAAGGTGCCCGAGATCTGGATCGCGACCGAGGCCTCCGGCAGGTCGATCGAGAAGTTGGCCACTTTGGACACCACGAGCGTGCTGAGCTCACCGGTACGGAACGCGTCGAAGAGTTTTTCGCGTTCCTTGTTGGGAGTCGACCCCTGGATGACCGGCGCGTCGAGTTCCGCGCCGAGCATCTCCAGCTGGTCGAGATAGGCGCCGATGACCAGCGTCGGCTCGCCCTTGTGTTTCTCCACAATGGACTTGATGACCGCGGTCTTGGTGTCCGCGGTGGACGCGAGCTTGTACCGCTCCTCCGCCTCTGCCGTGGCGTACTGGAGCCGCTCGTTGTCGGTCAGCGTCACGCGGACCTCGACGCATTCGGCAGGCGCGATCCAGCCCTGCGCCTCGATGTCGCGCCACGGCACGTCGTACCGCTTCGGCCCGATCAGCGAGAACACGTCGCCCTCGCGCCCGTCCTCGCGCACGAGCGTGGCGGTCAGCCCGAGACGGCGCCGCGACTGCAGGTCCGCCGTCATCCGGAACACCGGCGCCGGCAGCAGGTGGACCTCGTCGTAGACGACCAGTCCCCAGTCGCGGGAGTCGAACAGCTCCAGGTGCCGGTACTCGCCCTTGGTCTTGCGGGTGATCACCTGGTACGTCGCGATGGTGACCGGGCGGATCTCCTTCTTCTCGCCGGAGTACTCGCCGATCTCCTCCTCGGTGAGCGACGTCCGCGCGATCAGCTCGCGCTTCCACTGCCGACCGGCCACGGTGTTGGTCACCAGAATCAGCGTGGTCGCCTGTGCCTTGGCCATCGCGGCCGCGCCGACCAGCGTCTTGCCGGCGCCACAAGGCAGCACGACGACACCGGATCCACCCGCCCAGAACGCCTCCGCGGCCTGGCGCTGGTAGTCGCGCAGCTTCCAGTCGCCCTCGTCGAGCGCGATCGGGTGCGCCTCGCCGTCGACGTACCCGGCGAAGTCCTCGGCAGGCCAGCCGACCTTGAGCAGCGCCTGCTTGAGCCGCCCGCGCTCGGACGGGTGCACGATGACGGTGTCCGGGTCGATGCGCGTGCCCAGCATCGGGCTGATCTTCTTGTGCCGGAGTATCTCCTCCAGCACCGCGCGGTCGGTGGTCGACATGACCAGCCCGTGCGCCGGGTGGTTGGCGATCTGCAGCCTGCCGAACCGGCCCATCGTGTCGACGATGTCGATCAGCAGCGGCTGCGGCACGGGGAAGCGCGAGTAGGTGGTCAGCACGTCGACGACCTGCTCGGCGTCGTGCCCGGCCGCGCGCGCGTTCCACAAGGCCAGCGGGGTGACGCGGTAGGTGTGCACGTGCTCCGGAGCCCGCTCCAGCTCGGCGAACGGCGCGAGCGCGATCCGCGCGTCACCGGACATCGGGTGGTCGACCTCGAGCAGGACTGTCTTGTCTGATTGCACGATCAAGGGGCCGTCGGTCACCAGTCCTTTATACGTGCCTACGACGATCACCTGGGAAAAGCCCCGTGCGAAGATGGTCGGATCGGGGATCGGGAGGGACACCTTGAGCACGAACGAACCATTCATGGCACCGGCGCCGTCCGTGCCGGAGGTCGAGATCAAGCGGCTGGCCACCGGCGCCAAGATCGGCATCGTGCTCGGCGTGGTGTTCGCGTTCCTGCTCAGTTTCGGTGGCTCGATGCTGTTCTTCCGGGTCGTGGCCGTCGCCACGGCCGTCGGGACCGGTGACTGCCTGACGCTCAAGTCCGGCACCGAAGGCCATGACTACGACTTCCGCAAGATCACCTGCTCCCGTGATGAAGCCATCTACCGGGTCGAGGCGAGGGCGCTCCCCGGCTCCAAATGCCCGGCAGGCGACTTCCTCAAGGTGAAGACGGCCGCCGACCACAACGAGCCACTGTCGACGCTGTGCCTGGCGCTCAATGTCGACACGGGCGACTGCGTGCGCAACGCCGACAGCGAGACGGCGGTCGAGCGCATCAGCTGCGGGGCGAGGGGCGCCGAGGTGAGGGTGGTCGTCCACCGCTACGCCGTCGAGCCGGACCTGTGCTCGTCAGGCGATCACATCCTGGTTTACGAGGGCCCCTACGAGCGTACGATCTGTCTCACGCCCGTCACCAACGCCTAGCTCCACGTAGCCATCCGGCCGGATCAGGAGCAGCTCGCCGTCGTACTCGCCGGTGGTCTTCGCACGGACCGTCCTGATCGGGCCGTCCGGCACGTCGTGCGAACCCAGGTCGAGACGCAGCCAGCGGCCCGGGTGCAGCAGGGTCGAGAGCGAGACCGGGCCGTCGGCCGTGACCAGGTCGAGGTCCGGTATCCGGCATGCGTCCGGGTAGCGCAGGCCGAGGCCGGACAGCAGCCCGGTCAGGTACCGGTTCGCGTCCGGCTGCCGGAACATCTCGGTGAAGATCTCGCGCAACGCCAGCACGTCCTCGCCTGGTGACGGCGCCGTGAACACCCGCTGGGCGGCGGTGTGCCGCAGCACCTGGGCGGCGACGGGGTGGCGCTCGTCGTGATAGCTGTCGAGCCGCGACGGGTCGCCGTGCACCGCCTCGGCGAGTTTCCAGCCGAGGTTGAACGCGTCCTGGATGCCGAGGTTGAGCCCCTGCGCGCCGAGCGGCGGATGGATGTGCGCCGCGTCGCCCGCGAACAGCACCCGGCCGTGCCGGTACCGCTCCAGCTGCCGGGTCGCGTCGCTGAAGCGCGAGGCGACGCATAGCTCGGCGAGTGAGGTTTCGTTGCCGTACAAGGCTTTCAGTGCGGTCTGCACCTCGTCGAAGGTGACCGGGGTGTCGCGCGGCGACTGTTCGCCGACGAAGCCGAAGACGAATCGGTACCGGCCTTCGGTGAACGGCGTGAGCATGCTCCAGTACCCGTTCGCCTGCCTGGTGATCTCGCGGAAATGCGCGATCTGCCTCGGCACCAGGTCCGACATCGTCGCGAGGCGGATGTCGGTCAGCGTGGCCACGTACGTGCCCGCTCGGCCGGGGAACGGCACGCCCAGCAGCTTGCGCACCGCGCTGTGCGCGCCGTCGGCGGCGACCAGGTAGCGGGCGCGGAAGGTCGAGCCCGCCTCGATGGTGACGCCCTCGTCGTCCTGCCGGACCCCCGTCACCGCGTGCCCGCGCAGCACGACCGCGCCGTCGCGGACCGCGCGTGCTTCGAGCGCGGCCTCGATCCGGTTCTGCGGCACGTTCCCGACCTTCGGATGCTTCGTCTGCCATGGGCCGTAGTCCAATGGCACCGGCAGCCCGCCGAAATGGCCGACCGCGTCGGGCAGCGGATCGCCGCCGATGGTGATTCCGCGCAGGTCGAACACCTCGAAGGTGCGCGGCTGCACGCCGTTGCCCTTGGCCATCTCACTGGTCGACGGCAGCTGCTCCAGCACTGTCACGCGTACCCCGGCCAGCGCCAGTTCCGCCGCCGTCATCAATCCGGCGGGCCCGGCGCCCGCCACCACCACGTCTGTTTCGCGCACGGCAAACTCCTCACACTTGGAGCAAAAGTATACCAAGTGCAAGAAGTGACCGAGGCTAGCTTGGTCGGCCGCTCCCTGGGAGCAGCGCCATCACGTCGAGCCGGTCGTTGATCAGCTTCTCGTTGTGCATCAGGTCGGCGACCCGCTGGAGCCGGATGCCGTTGAGCGTGGCCGGGTACGTCCCCAGCGCGATGAGCGAGGCCGTCGTCGCGTCGATGTCGGAGAACTTCGGCAGTGCCCCGCGCACGACCGCGGGGTCGTCCGCGCGTTGCTGCGCTTCGCTGAGCACGAGCCGGAACAGTGCGAGCGTCTTCGGGTTCGCCTGGGCGAACATTCCGCTCGACGCGTACCCGGAGACCGGGAAGTCGAGCGTGGCGCCGGCCGCGCCGTCGGCGAGGATGCGCGCGCCGAGCTCCTTCTCCGCCCTGGTGATGTACGGCTCGACCATCCAGGCGGCGTCGACTTCGCCGTCGGTTAATGCCTGGGCCATTTGATCGAAGGGCCGTTGTTCGAAGTGAATCTTTTTCGGATCCACTCCGGCCGTGCCCAGTGTCGATTTGGCGGCGAGTGAACCGAGATCATCGAGCATGTTGACGGCGATGGTCGGTGATTTCTTGGCGGCCGGTTCGGGATACTTCGACGAGGGCAACGTCACCAGCGCCATCGTGTTGGGGCCCGCCGTGTAGGCCTCGCCTTGCAACTGCAGCGCGGTGCCGCCCGCCGCGGCGCGGAACAATGCGACATCGCTGGCGAAGGCGACATCGAGCTCGCCTGCCGCGAGCTTGCCGATCGCGGTGTTCTCCTGGCCCTGCTCGACAAGGTCGACGCGAAGCCCGGCGCTGACGAAGCGACCTTCCTGGACCGCGAGCCGCAGTGGCGCAGTGTCAATAACGTTGCCGACGCCCACTCGAAGGGTTGTTCTTTCGAGTGAAACCGCCGCCGGGCCTTGATCATTGCCGAACATCGAGCAGCCGGTCATCGCCAGTACCCCGATGACCAGCGGAATCCCGATCTTTCGTGCCATCCGGACCCCTCAGCGGCCGAGCCAATATGCTCCTTGTGCTGGAGCTTAAGCGCCACTGGCAATAGCATCGCGGGCAGGCCGTACCACTAATGAGCGGCTTTCGGATCACTCAGAGTTTAACTACTCTGGAGTAGGTTCGAGGTGAAGCCCTCTATAGCCGGCCGCGTGCGTCACACGACGGCGGAAGAAGGAAGCCAGGTGAGCCGTCGCGAAAAGCGCGCCCAAGCGGGCGGCGCTGCTGGTGGCCGCTGGCGCCTTCGGAATTGGCACCTCCGTACGAAATTGTTCGTCGTGCTGCTGATTCCCGCGCTGGCGGTCGTGGCACTGGTGGGCCTGCGCGTCAAATCCGATCTGGACGACGCGAAGGCGCTCGCGGAATTGGCCGCGCGCAGCCGAATCGACAACACTGTTACGGAAGTAATACACCAACTTCAGCGTGAACGGGACCTCACTGTCCGCTATGTGGCTGCGGGCCGTAAGGGTGACGTCGGCGAGTTGCAGAGTCAGCGCCAGCGCGTCGACATGGCGATCGGCACCTTCGACCGGACGCTCGTCGACAGCCGTTCGCGGCTCGCCGCCAACGCGGCCGAGAGTCTCCGGCTCACCGAAGACCGCCTCGGGGTGCTGACCGGGCTGCGCTACTCGGCCGAGCATTCGCAGTTCCCGCCGGACGCGGTGCTGCGTGCCTACAGCGAGCTGATCGCGGGCATCCTCGACATCAGCGGCGCGTCGGCGGCCGACATCACCGACCCCGAACTCGCGAGGCTGCGCCTCGCCAGCAACGCGCTCGCCCGCACCAAGGACCAGATGTCGGTCAAGCGCGCGATACTGGCCGAGGCGCTCGCGCAGGGCAAGCTGACCAACGAGCGCACCCGCGCGCTGCTCGGCGCGCAGGCCGAGATCGACTCGGCGCAGCGCGACTTCCGCACGTTCGCGAACCCCGAGCAGCAGCGGATGTACAACGACACGGTGATCGGCCTGGTGGTCGACCTCGGCAACAACCTCGCCCAGTCGGCGCTCACCCGCGCCGAGGGCGACGGGAACGGCGATCTCAGCGGGCTCGACCCCAATGTCTGGGACACCTCGTCCACGTACACGATCAACCTGGTGCATCAGGTCCAGCAGGCGCTGCTCGTCCAGATGCAGGACCGCACGGACTCACTCGCCGCGGGCGCGCGGACGTCGGCGATCACGGACAGCGGGATCGTGCTCGCCGTGCTGCTGGTCGCGGGCGTGCTGTCGGTGATCATCGCCAGGTCGCTGCTGCGGCCGCTGCGCGTGCTGCGGCGCAGCGCGCTGGAGGTCGCCGAGCACCGGCTGCCCGCGGTGGTCGAAGGCATCCTCAACGCGCAGGAGCCGCAGCAGGAGAATGTGTTGCGGCGCCTGGAGGTCGCGCCGGTACCGGTGTTCAGCCGGGAGGAGCTCGGTCAGGTGGCGCGCGCGTTCGACGCGGTGCACGGCGAAGCGGTCAGGCTCGCCGGTGAGCAAGCTCTGCTGCGCGAGAACGTCAACTCGATGTTCGTCAACCTGTCGCGGCGCAGCCAGGATCTCGTCGAGCGGCAACTGTCCGTTTTGGACCGGATGGAAGCCGACGAGCAGGACCCCGACACACTCGGCGGGCTGTTCGAGCTCGATCACCTCGCCACCCGCATGCGGCGCAACAGCGAGAACCTGCTCGTATTGTCGGGCACCGACCTCGGCCGTACCGCCTCAGGCGCCGTCGTCGCCGACGAGATCATCGGTGCCGCGTTGTCGGAAGTCGAGCATTACCAACGCATCGAGCTCAACCCGGCACCCGAGATCGCGGTGCGCGGCGAGGCCGTCAACGACCTCGTGCACGTGGTTTCGGAGTTGCTGGAGAACGCGACGCGGTATTCGCCGGAGCAGACGATCGTGACCGTGGCGAGTTCGCTGACCCCGGCCGGCGCGTGGCGGATCGAGATCGCCGACCGCGGCGCCGGCATGCCGCAGGCGGAGATCGACCGGGCCAACAAGCGGTTGGAGAGCCCGCCGGACGTCGATGTCGAGGTGTCGCGCCGGATGGGGCTGTACGTCGTCGCGACGCTCGCGAAGCGGCACAGCATCGACGTGCGGCTCGCCGCCGCCGAAGGCGGCGGCCTGATCGCCACGGTGCTCGTACCGGCAGGGCTGGTCACGGAACCGCCGCCGCCACTGGAACTCCCGCCGCCGCCCATCGAGCAGCAGGCCGCCGTCGAAGAGGAGCCGCCCGCCTTCACGCCGCTGGCGCCGTTGCTCAGCGAGCCGGAGCCGCTGGTGCTGCCGACGGTCGTCGAAGCACCGCGCCGCGCGCCGGTCGTCGAGGAGTACACGCCGTCCTGGCCGGTCGAGGAGGAGCCGGAGTCGCACCACCTGGACACGGACGCGCCGACCGAGCGGATGCCCGCGTACCAGGACGTGCTGTCGCGCTGGTTCCAGGCCGGGCCACCGTCGCGACCGGTACTGGCACCGGTGGAGCGCGCGGCCGTCGAGCCGGATCCCGTGTGGCCGTCGGAAGAAGCCTGGCCGACGGAGTCCGACGCGGACTACGCGGGCGACAACGAGGCGACCTCACCGGCGCTGCCGATCGCGCGGACCTCCGGTGAGGAGGGCGTGCAGTGGCCGCCCGAGCCGATGCCGATACTCTCTCTTTCCCCAGACGCGGTGCGGGAGCGGATGAGTAGTCTGCAGGGCGGTGTCCGAAGAGGACGCCACGCGAGGGGCGACGAAGAGTCCACATCCTAACGACAAGGACGGCAATGACGGGCCTGCTCGAAGTCATCGCACTCGACGCGGCGGACGCCGAAATCGCGCAGGCGGGTGGGGCCGACCGGCTCGAACTGGTCGCGGACATGGCACTCGACGGGCTCACGCCGTCGCCGGAGGTCGTGCGTGACGTGCTCGGCGCGACCGACCTGCCGGTGCGGATCATGTTGCGGGACAACGGTTCCTTCGCGCCGGGCGACCTTCACAAGCTGCGCGGCGACGCGCTGCGGCTCGTCGATCTCGGCGCGCGTGAGTTCGTGTTCGGCTTCCTGACGCCCGACAACGAGATCGATTCGGTGGCGTGCCGCCTGCTCGCCGAAGACCTCCAAGGTCTGCGGTGGACATTCCACCGCGCGATCGACCGCACGCGTAACCAGCTGCGTGCCTACGACCAGCTCTCGGCGCTCGGCTGCGACACGGTGCTCGCGGGCGGCCACCCCGACGGCGTCGCCGCCGGGCTGCCCGTGCTGCGTGAGTTCGCCAAGCGCAGTGGTCCAGACCTGCTCGCCGGCGGTGGCCTGCGGCGTGAGCAGGTGGCCGGGCTGCGCGCGGACGGGGTGTTCGCGTTCCATGTCGGCAGCGCCGTACGGCCTGGTGGCTGGTCGTCCTCTTTGGACGTTGACGCGGTGCGCGAGTGGGCGGCACTGGTCAAAGACTGATCGGGACCGCTTTTTGCCACAAGGTCGCGTTTCTCGGATCGGGCACGCGATAGCCGCGCCCAGGTCGTCCCTGGCGGCGCCGCGGCATCACCCGAGTACAACCCGGTACGAGGGCGATGCAGCGGCACCGCCAGGAACAACCTGGATCACGACTCTCATCGCACCCGATCCGAGAAACGCGACCTAGAATGAGTGGCATGACGACTGTGCGTGACGTCACCCGCGACCTGCTCCGAGAACTCGGCCTCACCACGGTGTTCGGCAACCCCGGCACCACCGAGGTCGCGTTCCTCACCGATTGGCCCAGCGACTTCCACTACGTGCTGGCGCTCCAGGAGTCTTCGGTCGTCGCGATCGCCGACGGCTACGCGCAGGCGAGCCGCAAGCCGGTGCTGGTCAACCTGCATTCGGCCGGCGGCGTCGGGCACGCGGCCGGGCATATCTTCACCGCGTTCCGCAACCGCACGCCGCTGATCATCCTGGCCGGTCAGCAGACCAGGTCGCTGCTGCCGGACGAGCCGTTCCTCGGCGCGACCGACGCGGCGTCGTTCCCCAAGCCGTACGTCAAATGGAGCTGCGAGCCCGCACGCGCCGAGGACGTCCCGGCGGCGATCGCCAGGGCCTATCACGTGGCGACACAAGCGCCGCAAGGTCCGGTGTTCCTGTCGGTGCCGCTCGACGACTGGGATGTCGAGACGGACAAGGTGGTCGCCACTCGGCCGCGGATCGCCGGTTTCGCCCCGGATCCCGAGGTGCTCGCCGGACTCGCCGTCGCGCTCGACGCGGCCGAGCGGCCCGCGATCGTCGCCGGGCCCGCGATCGACCATGACGGCGCGGTGCCCGGGTTCGTCGCGCTCGCCGAGCGGCTGCGCGCCGACGTCTGGGCGAGCCCGATGTCCGCGCGCTGCTCGTTCCCGGAAGACCACCGGCTGTTCCGCGGTTTCCTGCAGCCGGAGCGGGGGATGGTCGCTTCGGCGCTGTCCGGGTACGACCTCGTGGTGGTGCTGGGCGCGCCCGCGTTCACGTATCACGTCTACCGCGGCGAATCGCCGACGCCGTTGCCGCCCCTGTACGTGATCAGCGACGACGAGCAGGTGCTCGCCCGCGCCGCCGAGGGCGTCGGCGTCCGCGCGACCGCACGGCTCGCGATTCAGGCGTTGAGCGGGCTTGTTAAGCAGTCTTCCCGGCCCTTGCCTGCTCCGCTGGAACGTCCGCGGCCGGTTCAGGGGAGCTTGATTTCGGCCGATTTCCTGTACGCGACGCTGTCGGAACTGTTGCCGGACAACGCGATCGTCGTCGAAGAGACACCGAGCCACCGGCCGGCGCTGCAGGCTCAGCTTCCGATCAGGGCGACAGACACCGGGTTTTTGACGGTGGCCAGTGGCACACTGGGTTATGGGTTGCCAGCCGCGGTGGGCGCGGCGATGGCGCGGCCGGAGCGCAAGGTCGTCGCGGTCATCGGCGACGGGTCCAGCATGTACTGCGTCCAGGCACTGTGGACGGCCGCGCGTGAGAATGTGCCGGTCACGTTCGTCATCCTGGACAACTACCAGTACGCGGCGGTGCGCATCCTCGGCGAGGCGAGCGGCGGGGAGAAGGTGCCGGGCGTCGACCTCGGCGGCATCGACTTCACGGCGCTGGCTGGCAGCCTCGGACTGGCGGCCCGTCATGTCGAGCGTCCGGAAGACCTGAAAACGGCCCTGTCCTCGGCACTCACCGATGATCGGCCGAACTTGCTGCACGTGCGCGTTGACCCGAATCCGGTTGCCCTGTATTGAGGTTGTGTGCAACCCCTCTTGAGCGCTGAACAGCGAGAACTGGTCGACCGCGCGGGCAAGCTCGCGGACGTGTTCGCCGAGCGTGCCGCCGAGCACGACCGCGAGAACACGTTTCCCTTCGCCAACTACGACGACCTCGCGGAAGCAGGCTTCCTGCGCCTTTCGGTGCCCAAGGAACTCGGCGGCTTCGGCGCGGGCCTCGCCGAGATCCTCCCCGTCCTCGAACGCCTCGCGATGGGCGACGGCGCGACCGCGCTCGCGGTGACCATGCACATCTCGCCGCTGGGCCAATGGGCCAACGTCTGGCGCCGCACCCAGAACCCGCGCCTGGAGGCCCTGCTGCGCCAGGCCGCCGAGGGCGGTCTCGTGTGGGCGTCGGTGACCAGCGAGATGGGCCTGCGCAACGACATGACCGACGCGCTCACCCGCGCGGAGAAGGTCGACGGCGGCTTCGTACTGACCGGCCGGAAAAGCTTCGCCACCAACACTTCCGTCGCCACGCACTGTTCGACGACGGCCCGTTTCGAAGACGCCGAGGGCGGGCCTCGGCTTCTGCTGTGCCAGATCGCGCTCGACCAGCCGGGCGTGACGATCCACAAGACGTGGAACACCATGGGCATGCGCGGAACCCAGAGCAACGACCTCGAACTCGACGGCGTCTTCGTCTCGGACGACCGCGTGGTCCACTCCCTTCCGGTCGGCCACTTCGACGCCCGAGTCCTCGAAACCGTATGGGCGTGGGCAATGCCCGCCTTCGCGGCCGTCTACACGGGAATCGCGGCAGGCGCGCTCGACTGGACGGTCCGCAGCCTGGTCAAGCGTGGCAAGACCGAAGACCCGGTACTGCAGGACGCGATCGGCGAGTGCCAGATCCTGATCGAGAGCTCACGCGCGCTGATTTACCGGCACGTCGACGAGGTCTCCAGTGGACGTTTGTTCGGCGGCGACGTCCAGGAAGGCGTCGCTCGCTGCGGCCTCGTGAAGTACGTGGCCAGCAACAACGCGGTGAAGGTGTTGCAGCGCTTGGTCGATGTCATCGGCGGGGCCTCTTACACGAAGGCCTTGCCTTTCGAGCGCATGTGGCGCGACGTGCAGGCCTCGACGTTCATGCCGATGGGAAACCTGGCCGCACGCAAGCTGATCGGCGCCTCGGTACTGGGCGTCGCGACACTCCCGACGTCGTAGAAGGCTCGGATGGGCCTGCGCACCTAGCCGATCCGCGTGAACGCCCCTTTCACAACGCTCAACGTTGTGAAAGGGGCGTTCACGTCGGCGGAACCGAGGGGTCAGGAGTCTTGGCGGGCCTTGGGGGAGACTTCGGAGCCGCGTTCGGCCAGGTCCCACTCGGCCGCGTCGGCGGCCGCGGTCTCGGCTTCCGGGGTCGAGCCGTGCAGGAGGCGGGCCACTTCGCCGCGCAGTGAGACGAACTCCGCCGATTCGCGGGTCGTGATCTGGTCGCGGTCGGCGGGGAGCGGGACCGGGAGATCCGCGACGATCGAGGCAGGGGACTTCGAGAGCACCAGTACCCGGTCGCCAAGGTAGACGCTTTCGTCGATGTCGTGGGTGACCACCAGGATCGTGCTGCCCTGCTCGCGCTGGACCCGCCTGGTCAGGTCTTCCAGCTCGAAGCGGGTCTGGGCGTCGACCGACGCGAACGGCTCGTCCATCAGCAACAGCGCCGGCTGCGACGCCAGCGCGCGGGCGATCGAAACCCGCTGCTGCATGCCGCCGGAGAGCTGCCACGGGAACTTCGAGCCCACGCCGGACAGGCCGACCGAATCCAGTGCCTCGAGCGCGCGCTTGCGGCGGTCGGATTTGCTCAAACCGCCCCAGCGCAAGGGGAACTCGACGTTCTTGGCGACGGTCAGCCAGGGGAACAGCGAGCGGCTGTAGTCCTGGAAGACGACCGCGAGGTCGTCGGGGACGCCGCTCACCTTGTCGTCGTGGAGCTTGACAGTGCCGGAGGTCGGCGGGATCAGGCCCGCGATGCACCGCAGCAGCGTCGACTTGCCGCAGCCGGACGGGCCGACGATGCAGGCCAGTTGCCCGGCTTCGACCGTGAAGGACAGATCGGAGACGGCCACGTGTGTGCCGTAGCTGTGGTTGAGGCCGGTCACCTCGAGCATGTTCGTCATCTAGTTACCCTTCGAGGCTCGCGCGGGCTGCCAGGCCAGCACGCGGTGTTCGACCATCAGTAGCAGCGAGTTCAGTCCGTAACCGAGCACGCCGAGCAGCACGATCCACGCCCACATGGTCGTGAGCTCGTACGAGCGCTGCGCGGACAGCAGTGAGTAGCCGATCCCGTCGTAGGAACCGAAAAGTTCCGAAATCACCATCAGGATCAGCGAAACCGACAGGCTCAGCCGCAGCCCCGCGAAGATCTTCGGCAGCGCCGCGGGCAGCACGACCATCGTGATCCAGTACGCCTTGGGCGTGCGGAACGAGCGCGCGGTCTCCTGCTTGACCGGGTCGACCGAGCGGACGCCGTCGACCGTGTTGAGCAGCACCGGCCAGATCGAGCCGAAGATGATCGAGGCGATCTGCATGCCGGGGCCGATGTTGAACAGCACCCAGAACACCGGGATCAGCGCGGGCGGCGGGATCGCGCGGAAGAACGCGAACAGCGGGCCGACGTAGTCCATGCCGGTGGCCGACCGGCCGAGTGCCGTGCCGAGCGCGACGCCGAGCACCACCGCGATCAGCCAGCCGCCGAGCATGCGGACCACGCTGGGCACGATCTGGTCGAACACCGTGTCCGTGAGGAACAGGTGCGACGCGGGCCCGGTGAACCACAGTTTCGCCGCGCTCGCCGCGATCTCGCTGGGCGGCGGGAAGAACAGGTCACCGGCGATCCTGGTCGCGACCTCCCAGACCGCCACCAGGCAGAGGAACAGCAGCCAATAGCGGGCGAACCCGCTCAGTCCTTTGCGGACACTCGTGGCGACGCTCATTTGACCGCCTCCCGGTCGACCGTGCTCCAGCGGAACAGCCTGCGCCCGAGTCGTTCGAGCCCTTCGTTGCTCAGGTACCCCAGCAGGCCCGCGACCACGGTCCCGGCGAGCACCAGGTCCATCCGGCCAGCGCCTTCGCTGACGCCGACCAGGAACTGGCCGATGCCCTTGCTGGCGCCTGCCAGGAATTCGGTGCTCACCACCAGGATCAGCGCGATCGCCGACGACATCCTGATGCCGGTGAAGATGAACGGCGCCGCGTGCGGCAGCGCGACCGAGCTCAGCATGCGGGTCTTGGACGTCCCGTACGAGCGCGCGGTCTCGGTGAGCACCGGGTCTATTTCGGACATCGCGTAGATGGTGTTGAACAGGATCGGCCACACCGAGGCGTACACGGCGAGCGTGATCTTCGCTTCGGGGCCGCCGCCGATCACCAGCAGCACCAACGGGATCAGCGCGACCGACGGGATCGGGCGGAGCAGTTCGACGATCACCTTGGTCGAGTCGCGCAGCCACTTGACGCTGCCGAGCAGCAGCCCGGCAGGCACCGCGATCACGATCGCGATGGCCATCGCGATCAGCCAGGCGAGCGCGCTGGCGATGACGTGGGCGAGGAACACGGGGTCGCCGAGCAGCTCGAAGACCCTGGCGAACACGGTCGTCGGCGGGGGCAGGAAGAGCGCGTTCACGAAACCGGCGCGTACGAAGCCTTCCCACAGCAGGAAGAACACGAGCAGGCCGATCAGGTTGCGCAGAAGTCTTGTCACGTTATCCCTGTGGAGCGAGCATCGGGCCGACGTCTATCCGGTTGCCGATGACATGGAACTCGAGCAGCTGGTCGGGGACCCGCTGCAGCCGTCGAGCGTCCAAGGTGGAATGGAAGTTGGGCAGGGTGACCAGCGCGGCCGTGTCCTGGTCGACCTTTCCGAATTCGACGACGTACGGCTGGATGGCCGCGCGGTCGGCCGACTCGTCGGTCGCCTTCTTCATCGCGTGCTGGAAGGCGGTGACGGTCTTCGGGTTGCCGGCGGCGAACTTCGCCAGCGCGCCGTAGCCGGCGATGGGGAAGTCCTCGGTCGGCCCGGTGGCCACGTCGGCGATCGGCACGGCGCCGATCGTCTTGGCCGCCTGGGTGATGAACGGTTCGGGCAGGTAGGCGGCGTCGACGTCACCGCGGCTCAGCGCCGCGGCCATGTCGGGGAAGGGGATGGGCGTCCACTTCACCTCGCGCTGGTCGACGTCATTGGCCTTCATCGCCGCCATCGACATGATGTGCGAGGCGGTGTTGAGCGCCGAGACGCCGATCTTCTTCCCGGCGAGGTCGCGCACCGATTTCACCGCCGAACCCGGCTTGGTGACGATCATGTTGCTGCGCGGGCTCGCCGACACAGAGTCGGCCACGATCTTGATGTCGGCCGCCTTCTTGTCCTGTGCCACGAAGAACGGCACATAGCTGGCGAACGCGAAGTCGGCCTGCCCGCTGATCAGCGAGGTCAGCGTGACCTGGCTGCTCGGCAGGGTGACGATCTCGAGTTCGAGACCTTCTTCTTTGAAGTAACCCTTTTTGTCGGCCAGGTACAGCGGCGCGAGATCGATCGTGGAGATGAGCGCGACCTTGATCTTGGGCTTCTCGACCTTGCCGCCTGGCGCTGGGTGCTCCTCTTTACCGCCTGGTTCTCCGCCGCCGAGCGCGCCGCATCCGGTGAGCGCCGCCGACAGCGCCAGTGCGAGTGCGACACGTCTGAGCACAGCGGATCCCTTCACCGCGACGGAAAAGGCCGGCGAGCCCGGTGAACGGGCCGGCCGGCCTTCCCGGTCAGGAAATGCTCGCCTGCGGGGCGATCATCGTGTTCACGTCGATGCGCGCGGTGATCGTGCCCTGGTCCTTCAGCAGGTCGGGGACCCGCTGCAGGCGCCGGGCGTCCAAAGCGGACTGGAAGGTCAGCAGTGTGGTCAGCGCGGCGGTGTCCTGGTCGATCTTGGCGAACTCGACCATCAGCGGCTCGATCTTCGACCGGTCGGCCGCTTCCTTCGTCGCCTTCTGCATGGCCTTCTGGAACGCGGCCACCGTCTTCGGGTTGCCGTCGGTGAACTTCGCCTGCGAGGCGTAGCCCGCGGTCGGGAAGTCCGCCGTGGCACCGGTCGCGGTGTCGACCACCGGCACGGCGCCGACCTGCTTGGCGGCACCCGTGATGAACGGTTCGGTCAGGAAACCCGCGTCGACGTCACCACGCTGGAGCGCGGCGGCGATCTGCGGGAACGGCAGCGAGACCCACTTGACCCCGCTGGACTCGACCATGTTGTCCTTCATGACGGACTTGGTCAGCGTGTCGCAGATGGTGTTCTCGCCGGTGATGGCGATCTTCTTGCCCGCGAGGTCCTTGACGCTCTTGACCTGGCTGTTGGGCATCGCGACGATCACCGTGCTCTTCGGAGCGGCCGAGGAGGCGTCGGCGACGAACTTGATGTCGGCCGCGCCCTTGCTCTTCGCCAGGAAGAACGGCGTGTAGCTGCCGTAGGCGATGTCGACCTCGCCCGCGATCAGCTTCTGCAGCGAGATCTGGCCGTTGGGCACGTCGACGATCTCGACGTCGAGGCCCTGCTCCTTGAAGTAACCGTTCTTCACGGCGAGGTGGAACGGAGCCATGTCGATCGTCGGCATCGCCGTGATCTTGATCTTCGGCTTCTCCAGGCCACCGCCAGAGGACGAGCTGTCGGAACCACCTAGTGCGCTGCAGCCGGTGACGGTCACCAGAGCGGTGAGTGCCAGACCGAGCGCCGCGCGTCGTCTGTACCCCCGGGAAGTGCTCATGGCATGTCGAAGCAAAGCCAGCTCCTAGCAGAATCAGGTCGCGATTCGCCCCCAAAGGATGCGTCGGCGCCGCGGACCCGGATGGATTGGGTGTGGTCCCCCTCATGCGTGCGCGCGCCCATGGGTGCATGGTCGGCGTGAGTCACGCGGCCACTGTAGAGACCTAACCCACTGCCCTACAATGGGTGTTTGAAACTTCCCTCTGCGTGGCCGAGGTCACCTGATCGGGAAGATCAGCAGGTCGGCGGCCCTACTGACCGTGTCACTCTGCGGGAATGTGTCAAACGTCCCATGATTGACAACGAGACAGACTCGGCCTTATCGCCGCCAGCCGCCGGAAGGGTTACATCTGACCTGTTCGTTCGCTACCCTCTGCACCTGCGATCAGGCATGGACCACCGAATCTGATGAGATGGAGCGCTTGGATGGGTGAGCGGACCGAGCGGTGCTGAACCGATCATGCCCGCGCAACCGTGTCCAGGACTGAGCCGGTAGTGGCCGACCCGCACACGAATGATGTATTCAGCTCGCCGAACGATGGTGGTACAGCGGTGCCGACGATAGACACCGCGGGGGTAGGAGGCACCCCTGCACAGCGCGACGAAGTGGACGCCGAGCGGCAGCCTGCCAAGCAGGGCCGCTCGTTCCTAGGCATGCGCAACTGGCGGTTGCGCTCGAAACTGGCCGCGATCCTGATCGTCCCGACGCTCGTCGCGCTCGCGCTCGGCGGACTGCGTGCGTACGACGGACTCGACCGGGCCGCCCAGTTCCAGCTCACGGCCGACCAGGTGGATTTCGCCACCAAGGTCACCGCCGTGATCCACGAGCTGCAGAACGAGCGTTACCTCGCGCTCGGCCGCATCGCCTCCAACGACGCGACCCGTCAGGTCGCGCTGGACCAGCAGATCAGCAAGGTCGACCGGGTGGTCGACGAGCTGCGCACGTCCGCCAACGAGCTGAAGACCCAGGACCAGGCCACCAAGGACCGCTACACGCGTGGTCTGCAGCGCCTCGACGCGCTGCGCCCGCTGCGGAGCGCCTCGAACACCCCGACTTACTCCGAACTCGCCGCGCTCGGCACCTACTCGTCCGTGCTGGACGCGCTGGTCCAGCTCGGCCGTGAGATCAACACCTCGGTCGCCGACCGCGAACTGCTGCGCCAGGCCGCCACCGCGCAGGCGATCAGCCAGGCCAAGGAGTTCGTCGCCCGCGGCGACGCCGCGCTGCAGATCGCCGGTATCCGCAAGGCGTTCACCGGTGACATCCTCGAGCAGATCCGTGACGCGCAGGCCAGTGGTTCCGCCGAGGTCGCGGCCTTCCTCGCCGACGCCGACCCCACGCAGCGCCAGCTGTACTCCGACACCTTCAGCGGGCCGGAGGTCGACGACCGCCAGCGCCTGCGTGTCGAGACCTTCGCGCTCAACGACCAGGGCCTCGCGCCCAACATCGACAAGCTCCGCCTGAGCACGGACAGCGCCGTGGCGCTGGGCAAGCTGCGCGCGGTCGAGTCGAACCTGTTGACCACACTGCGTAACCGTGCGGACGACCTCGCGTCGCAGGCCACCCGCGCCGCCTGGATCGAGTCGGCCATCGTGGCGCTGGCGCTCATCGCCGCGCTCGCGCTGATGCTGCTCATCGCCAGGCTCATGCTGCGCCCGCTCAAGGTCCTGCAGACCTCCGCGCTGAGCGTGGCGCGCGGGCTGCCGGCCACCGTGCAGGCCATCCTCGACAACCCGGACCCGGTCAAGGCGTCGAAGAACGCCGTCGAACCGGTGCCGGTCGACTCGACCGACGAGATCGGCGAAGTGGCCAGGTCGTTCGACGTGGTCCACGAGCAGGCCGTCAAGATGGCCGCCGAGCAGGCGCTCCTGCGCGAAAACGTCAACGGCATCTTCGTGAACCTGTCCCGTCGCTCGCAGCGGCTGGTGGAACGCCAGCTCGGCGTCATCGACCGGCTCGAGGCCGACGAGCAGGACCCCGATCACCTCGCGAGCCTGTTCGAGCTCGACCACCTGGCGACCCGGTTGCGCCGGAACGGTGAGAGCCTGCTGGTGCTTTCGGGCGCCGGTCTCGCCAAGTCGGTGCCCAAGCCGGTGCCCGCCGCCGACGTCATCGGCGCGGCGGTCTCCGAGATCGAGCAGTACGCGCGGATCGAGGTCGGCATCGTGCCCGACGTCGCCGTGCAGGGCCTGACGATCCACGACCTCGTGCACGTGCTCGCCGAGCTGCTCGACAACGCCACCTACTTCTCCGAGCCGGAGACGAAGGTGACCGTCCGCGCGGTCATCACGCGCAAGAAGGCGCTCGCCATCCAGGTCACCGACCACGGTGTCGGCATGTCCGAGGACGCGATCGCCGAGGTCAACCAGCGACTGGCCGAGCCGCCGGACCTGGACGTCGCCGTGACCAGGCGCATGGGCCTGTACGTGGTCGCGCGCCTGGCGAAGCGCCACGGCATCGAGGTGCGCCTGCGCGAGAACGAGGACATCGAGGGCGGCGTCATCGCCCGTGTCGTCGTGCCCGCGGAGCTGCTCACGCCGTTGCGCTCCGGCGCCGACGCGCGGCAGGCGCCGCCAGCCACCCGCGCGGAGACCTCGAACCCGTCGTGGCCGTCGATGCCGAGCATCCCGCCGGTCAACAAGGCCCCGCAGCCGATGCAGTCCTCGCTGCCGTCGTTCCCGCCCGTCCCGGCGGATCCGACCAGCTCGTTGCCCGCCGCACCCGCGCCCGCCACGGCGAACGGCAGCGCCGACAACAACGGCGGGCTCAAGCCGCTCGACCAGCCGATCAGCCTCGACGACCTGGTCAGCGGGTCCAACAAGGCCTACCGCAGCCCGAACCCGCCGCCGCCACCCGCGTGGCCGACGACCGAGGACATCGACACCGTCCACGGTGAGGGCGCCACCGCCGACGCCAACGAGGCGACCGCGTACACCCCGCTCGTGCTGCCCAAGCGTGAGCCGAAGTACGTGGCGCCCGAGCCGCCGAAGCCCGAAAAGCCGGCACCGGACGCCGCGGCGCTCGAGGACGACGTCCCGACGCGCAGGCTGCCGATCTACCAGTCGGTGCTCTCCCGCTGGTTCAGCGAGGACGGCGAGGAGCAGCCGCCGCTGCCGCCGGAGGCCAAGAAGGTCGAGCCGACGCTCGCCACCGAGGCCAGTGCGGACATCGACGAGCGCGAGGCGGCCGACCGGCAGCAGCACGACGAGGGCCACACCGAGGTCGTCGACACCATCGACGACGTCGACGAGGCACCGCCGGCGCCGCCGGTGCTGCCCGCACCCGAGCCCAGCTGGCGCAGCTCGGCGGACGAGGGCTGGCAGGCCGCGCAGTCGCTGCTGGAGACCAAGAACGAGGAAATCACCCCGGCCGGTCTCCCCAAGCGGGTGCCCAACGCATACTTGGTACCGGGATCGATCGGCAGCCCGAGCGATTCCAACGCGTTCACCGACACGACCTCCGGTCAGCCCGGCACGGGTGCGATCGCCAGGTCGGCGTCGGCGGCGCGGAACAGGATGGCGAGTTTCCAGCGTGGCTACACCTCCGGTCGCCACGCTATGAAGGAGCAGGCGCCGGTAGGCGGCGGCGCCATCGGTTCCGAGTCGGCAGAAAGCAGTGAGGAGTGAAAGTGACACGGGCGGGTGCAGTTCAGCCGGGGGGCCAGGCGCAGCCGAACAACGCCGCGCAAGGCAAGGCCGGCCAGTCGGGCAGTTTCGCGTGGCTCATCACGGATTTCGTGCACCGGGTTCCCGGTGCTGCGCACGCCGTCGTGGTGTCAGCGGACGGGCTCCTGCTGGCGGCTTCGAGGGGCCTGCCCAAGGACCGCGCCGACCAGCTGGCGGCGGTCGCGTCCGGCCTGACCAGCCTGGCGCGTGGCGCGGCCAAGGTCTTCGAAGGCGGCACGGTCGCGCAGACCGTCGTCGAGATGGCCAACGGCTTCCTTTTCCTCATGTCGGTGTCCGATGGGTCCTGTCTCGCCGTGCTCGGCGCGCCGGACAGTGACATCGGGCTTGTGGTCTACGAGATGACGCTTCTGGTGGAACGGGTCGGTCAGCAGCTGACGCCGGAACTGCGCGCGCAGCTCCAGGGCACGTCCACCATCCGGCGCTGAGCCGAGGAGAGACGGTCATGGACGAGAGGCGTTTACGACGGGACGGCAGGCTCGGTGATGATTTCTCCGGGCCTGGTTTTCCCCCGCAGTCCGACGGTGACGACGCACGGGAAGACTGGAACACCTTCCGCGACCGCGTCGACCAGGAGTGGCGCTCGCGCCGCGCCGCGGTCGGTGAGCCGGAGATCCCGCCGGTTCAGGACCCGTCCACCTGGCTGCACCCGAACGAGACGACCTCGGGCGGAGGCCCGGCGGACTTCAGCGTGAACGAGTTCCGCCAGCGGCTGCTCGGCGGTCCGAGCTCCGAGCTGTTCGGCGGAGCGGGCGGCAGCGGCCCGCTGTACGACTCGCGCGAGTTCGCCGCGTTCAGCGCGGACATCGAGGCCGCGCACGCGGAAGCCGCCTCGATCGACCCGCTCGCCGCCGCTTTGCCGCGGCAGGCGAAGCAAGAGTACGTTGACGAGCGCTTCGAAGACCCCGAACCGGGCTCCGGCCTGGTCCGGCCGTACTTCCGCACCCGTGGCCGCACCAAGCCGACCTACGACCTCGCCATCGAGGCGCTGGTGTCCACCAGCGAACACGGCCGGATCCTGGACCGCGTGCGGGTGCCGGAGCATCGCTCCATCTGCGACCTGTGCCTGGACACCCGCTCGGTGGCGGAGGTCGCGGCACTGCTGCGGCTGCCGCTCGGCGTGGTGCGCGTTTTGATTGGTGATGTGGCCGGACTGGGCCTGGTGCTGGTGCACACGGGCAGCGCCACGGTTGGCGACCGGCCGAGTATCGAGTTCATGGAAAGGGTGCTCAGTGGGCTTCGGAGAATTTGACTCCGACGGAGGTGCGTCCTTCGTCTCGGGTCCGACCTCCTCGGCCAAGATCGTGGTCGCCGGCGGCTTCGGCTCCGGCAAGACCACGCTGGTCGGCGCCGTCTCGGAAATCGACCCGCTGACCACCGAGGCGCTGATGACCGAGGCGAGTTCGGGCGTCGACGACAACTCGGCGACGCCGAACAAGACGACCACCACGGTCGCCATGGACTTCGGCCGGATCTCGCTGGACTCGGACCTGGTGCTGTACGTCTTCGGCACGCCGGGCCAGCACCGCTTCTGGTTCATGTGGGACGACCTGGCGATCGGCGCCATCGGCGCGGTCGTGCTGGTGGACACGCGGCGGCTGTCCGACGCGTTCCCCTCGATCGACTTCTTCGAGAACCGGAAGCTGCCGTACGTCGTCGCCATCAACTGCTTCGACCGGTTGCTGCATCACCAGATCGAGGACGTCCGGCACGCGCTGACGATCTCGTCTTCGGTGCCGATCATGGCCTGTGACGCGCGCGAGCGTGATTCGGCCAAGCAGGTCTTGATCTCGGTCGTCCAGCATGCCATCGAACACGATTCGGCGTTGCAGGCCGGATAAAGTTCGCGAAATGTCGGAGTGGATGCGGCCGTTGGAGTGAACTCCGCGTGCTTCACCCACTTCGGGGAGTGGTGTCACCCGGCAGGAAAACGGCTGGGCGGCGCCCTGGATTCCGGAGGTGATGAACAAGGCGCGATCCGCCTTGTTCACGCCAGATGACCTGCCAAAATGCAAGTCTGAGCAGGCTACCGCCGGAGGATGGGCCGGTCACGTACCGATGCGTCGCCCACTATGGGTTGATGCGGTACGCGCCCGGTCGCCTACGTTCGGTGTCGAAAACGCTGAGGGGAGCGGACTCGACAGCGCGGACGTGGCGAATACGCTTGCGTCGGGCAAAGCTCGATACGGCAGCGAGGAGGGACAGTGACGGCTTCCGGCCAGCAGTCCGGTGGTTTCGGCTGGCTCATCACGGATTTCGTGCGGAGGGTCCCAGGGGCCGCGCATGCCGTGATCGTGTCCGCGGACGGGTTGCTGCTAGCGCCGTCGGAAGGTCTCCCGCAGGACCGCGCCGAGCAGCTCTCGGCGGTCTCCTCGGGCCTCATCAGTCTCTGCCAGGGCGCCGCCCGCTGTTTCGAGGCCGGTGCGGTCAACCAGACCGTCGTCGAGATGGAGCGCGGCTACCTCTTCCTCATGTCGGTCAGCGACGGCTCGTCCTTGGCGGTACTCGCGGCGCCCACGTGCGACATCGGCACGGTGGCGTACGAGATGACGCTCCTCGTGGACCGGGTCGGCCAGCAGATAACCCCGGAGCTGCGCGCGCAGCTTCAGGGCGGCGTGCGTGGGTAGGCGGCCATGAGATCCCGTGACGACCAGGACGCGTGGGAGACACTCCACCGCGGCACCGACCGCGAGGAATTCGACTCACCCGGCCGCTTCGAGCTCAGCCGCGTCACCGGTTTTTCACCGGCCATCTCGGTCCCGGCGACCCCCGACGTCCCGCCGGCTCCCCGCGGTCCGGTGTCCCGCCGCATCCAGCTCCGATCTCGCGTCCGGCCGTACGCGCGCACCGGCGGGCGTACCCGGTCCGACCACGATCTGGCGATCGAGACGCTGATTTCGACCTCTGAGAAGGGGCAGAAGTACTCGGGCGTCGGCTCGGTCGAGCACCGGGCCATTTGCGATCTGTGCATCGAGACGCGTTCGGTTGCCGAGATCGCCGCACACCTGCGGTTGCCGTTGGGTGTGGTGAAGATTCTGGTGGGCGATATGTCGGATGCCGGGTTGGTGGTAATTCACCAGACCGGGATCACTTTGGGCGATCGTTCTTCGCGTGAGTTCATGGAACGCGTGCTGCAGGGGCTTCGGGCTCTTTAGTTTCGGCCGCATCTTGCGGATCGCAGCCGGCCGGAAACTGTCGGTGGTCGGCGGCATGCTCAGAGTGTGTACAGAGGGGATTGGGCTGAGCACCCATTGCTCACCGGTGAGGCCGTGGTGGTCCGCGCGGCCGAGTTGATGGCGCTGGGGATGTCTCGCAAAGCGATCGATCGGCGCTGTCGGCCGGGAGGGCCGTGGCGACGGTTGATGCGGGGGATCATCCTGCTCAGCCGGGCGGAGCCGACCGCGCAACACCTTCTGCGCGCCGCAGTGCTCCATGGGCGTGACGATGCTGTGGTGACCGGACTCTGGGCGTTGCGCTGTCATGGATTGAGAACGATTCCCGAGCCGGGTGAAATCCATGTGCTCGTGCCCAAGGAACGATCGGTACTCAGCCGGGATTTCGTTCTGGTGGAGCGAACTCGGCGGTTACCGCGGTCGTCCGTCCGTCACGGCGCGCCGGTGGCGCCGATCCCGCGCGCGATCGCCGACGCGGCCAGGCGAATGACCGAACGCGACATGATCCAAGCGATGATGTCCGATGCCGTTCAATGCCGGCGATGCACACCGGAAGCCATCGCCCGTGAAGTCGCCGCGGGCGCGCAGCCGGGTTCGCGTCCTGCTCGCGAGGCCTTGGTACCGCTGTTGGCTGGAGCGTGGTCTGTCGCGGAGGCTGATGCTTGGCAGCTATGGCAGCGGGCGGGTTTGCCGCCCTGCCAATGGAATGTGAAGGTGTTCGACGCTGACGGCCGCTACCTGGGCACGCCGGATGCCTGGTGTGACGATGTGGCGTTCGCTTGGGAGATCGACTCGCGGAAGTATCATTCAGGCGACGACGATTTCGCCAGAACCGTCGCGAGGAACGCACGATATGCCGGGGCCGGTGTGGTGTTCTTGCAGACTTTGCCCGCCAGGCTCCGCTCGAATCCGGATCTGGTGATCGCGGAACTGCGTGCTGCCTACGCGGCCGCGGCGGCTCGGCCGCGGCCACCTGTTCATGTGCGGGATTCAGGGCGTTAGACGACCTGTTTCCCACACACCACCCCAAAGCAGGATCCCCTACCCCTAGTCCTCGACCAAAGCCGCCGAAGTGATCCGATGCAACGGGTACCGCTGATTATCGGCCCCCTCGAGAATTCCCCCGCCAACCCGCGAAGGCCGGACCACCCGCTGACTCGCGGTTCCCCGCGAATCGACGAACCCGATCAAGACCTCGCGCCGGTCCTGCACCGCCTGCGCCAAGAACTCCAGCGTCGCCGAAGTCGAAGCCGCGGCCCCGCTTCCGCCGTGCGACCGCATCGAAGTCCCGCGACGACGCCCGACCGCCAAATCCCCGGCGCGCAGATGCGCGACGATCTGGTCGATCTGTACCCCGGTCAGACCGGCCGACTCCGGCGCGACCCGGCGCGCGGGACGTGGGCGGGCGGGGACGCGCCTGCCCGATGGACGGATGTCGACCACCCGGCCGTCCGGGCCCTCGGCGGCCGGGGCGAAACCCGCGCCGCGTAAGGCTTCCAGGACCTCGGCAAGCGGCAGGGTGCTTATCAAGACCGTAGGCGCGATCATGCGCAACGCGCAGTCCGAAGCGACCGAATGTGCCATGACCTCGGCCAAGAGTGCCTCGTCGTCGCAGCGCAGGAAGCACTCCGCCACGCCGCCGCGAAGCCTGCCGTGGCGGCGGGCTACGTCGTCGATCAAGTACGTCAGCGTCTGGGGGACGGGGGTCGCGGACTTCGAATTGAAGAGCTGCTGTAACTCGCCCGCGGTGCGGCCCGCGTCGAGTGCGCGGCGGACCGATGCCTCGGTGACGCGGTAAACCGTCGCGTGGCCGGAGGACTCGATGTTCGCCACCGCGGCCATGTCCGCCGCGAGTTCCGGTTCGAGGGGGCCGGGTGCGACGACCGTCAGGTCGGCTTGCACCAGCACCTTGTCGACCGGTTTCGGCATTGACTCGAGCAAGGAGGCGACGGCGTTGGCACGGTCTTCTTCCAGTGCTGCCCGGGTGGCCGTCGTGAGTGCGCCGAGTGCGACCACGCCGAGTGCCGAGGCTTCGGCCATGGTCCAGCGGACGGTTTCGTCGCGCAGGCGGCCGCCGCGGCGGGGGGCTCGCCAGGCCAGTACCGCCAACAGTTCGTCGACGCTTTTGACGCCGGCGCCTTCCGGCAGGTCGGCCAATGCCGTCAGCACGCGGCGGCGGGCGAGTGGTGCCAATGGGCGGCGGACTTCGTCGGACAGCGGGGCGATCGGCTTGTCCTTGGCGTCGCGGCCGCCGGCCAAACCGGGCAGGCGCGGCAATTCCAGCCAGGCTTGGACGATCGTGAGCCACCGCTGGGGTGCGGCCGCCGCGAGCCAGGAGTCGGTGAGCGTGGTCGGCACCCACTCGGGCGACGCCGCTTCGCTGTCGGCGACCAGGCCGGAGCCGACGGCGAGTTCGGCGAGCAGTGTCGCGCGGAGCTCGTCGATCTCGTTGTCCTTGGCCAGTTTCTTCAGCTCGCGCACGCCGAGGCCGCCGGACTTCAGCACCGGCGGTGGGGTCGCGGACCAGGACAGCAGGAGGCTTTCCAGCTGCCGCAACAGTTCCATCGCCTCACCTGCCGCCACCTTGTCCACTGTGGACTGCTGGTGCGGGTTGGTGGGCAGCTCCGGCTCCTGCAAGGTGCCCGGCGTGAACACGTGGCCGCCGCGCAGCTGGATCCCGAGTTCGCGGGGCAGCTCGACCGTCTGGTCGTCGCGGCGCAGCAGCAGCCCGCGCGCGAGCAGGCGCTGCACGGGCGTGGTGGCGCGTTCGAGCGGGACGTCGATGCCCGCGTCGCGGGTGCGGCCGATCGGCTGACCGGCGGCGAGCGTGCCGACGAGCGCGCGCTCGTCCTCGCCGAGGCCGCTCAGGTCCGCTCCGGCGAGCGCGGGGACGGAGGCGCCGAGCCCGGCGGGGAACGGGCCGAGCGCGTCGCGAGCCGACGGTGGCACGCGCAGCGCGTCGTCGTCGCCCCAGACGAGCAGACGGGAGCGGAGCTTCTCCAGTGGCTCGGTGATGTCCACCTCGACCATCGACCGGACCTCGGCGAGCGTGGCCGCGTCGGTGTCCGCGCCCGCGAGCAGCAGCGCGTCGAGTACGGCCAGCGTCAGCGTGTCGAGGTCTTCACACGCACGCGCGACCGAGCCGGGTGTCCCGGCCCTGGTGGCGAGGACGGTCGTGTCGGACGGCGGCGGCGTGGCCAGATCGCGTCTGCGCCGCAGCAACACGGCGAGCGCGTCGTCGGACGCCGCACGCAGCCAGTCCGCAAGAGAGGTCGCGGGCTTGGAGGACATCGTCTGTCCAGGATACCGGGTGCGCGCCGACCGCCGCCCGTCCGGCAGACTGTGACCAAACGTGGGCTGAGCACCAATAGGAGGGCGTCGTGGCGAAGGCCGAGAACGGCAAGAAGAAGAACGGCATCGATCCGACCTGGCCGCACGGTGCCGACGGCGAGCACCCGGTGACGGAACTGACCTCGGACCGCCAGGGCGCGCTGTCCCCGTTCGGCGAGCTGACATTCCCGCTCGGGAATGTGCCTTACACCCACCCCGAGACCGAGATCAACCGGTAAGAAGTTACTGGTCAGTCACCCCTGCGAGGGTCCGTGGCGGGCGTCACCGGAGTAGGTTTCCGGTGGTCCAAGCACAACATCCTCAGCGGGGGTTAGCATGCCGGTTCCCGGTCCCGGGTATTCGATCACCGTCCGGGTCGAGGCCCCGTCCTCGTCGACCGCGGCGGGTGACCTCACCACGGCTGTCGGCCGGGTCGGCGGCGTGCTGACCGCGTTCGACGTCGTCGAGTCCCACGCCGACTCGATCGTGGTCGACATCAGCGCCAACGCGCTTTCCGAGAACCACGCGCAGGACATCACGCAGACGCTGGACTCGCTGCCCGGCGTGCGGGTGCGCAAGGTCTCCGACCGGACGTTCCTGATCCACCTCGGCGGCAAGATCGAGGTCCGCCCCAAGGTCGCGCTCCGTAACCGTGATGACCTCTCCCGCGCTTACACGCCGGGCGTCGCGCGTGTGTGCCAGGCGATCGCCGCGAACCCCGAGGACGCGCGCCGCCTGACCATCAAGCGCAACACGGTCGCCGTGGTCACCGACGGCTCGGCCGTGCTCGGCCTCGGCAACATCGGGCCCGCCGCCGCGCTGCCGGTGATGGAGGGCAAGGCGGCGCTGTTCAAGAAGTTCGCCGACGTCGACGCCTGGCCGGTGTGCCTGGACACCCAGGACACCGAGGAGATCATCACCATCGTCAAGGCGCTCGCGCCGGTCTACGCGGGTATCAACCTCGAGGACATCGCCGCGCCGCGCTGCTTCGAGATCGAGGCGCGGCTGCGTGAGCTGCTCGACATCCCGGTGTTCCACGACGACCAGCACGGCACGGCGATCGTGGTCGTGGCCGCCCTGCGCAACGCGCTGCGCGTGGTCGGGAAGAACATCGAGGACTGCAAGATCGTCGTCAGCGGCGTCGGCGCGGCCGGGTCCGCGATCATCCGGCTGCTGCTGCGCAAGGGCCCCGGTGACATCGTCGCCGCCGACATCGACGGCATCGTCCACTCGGCACGCGGCAACCTCGACGACAACCTCACCTGGGTCGCCGAGCACACCAACAAGGCCAACGTGTCCGGCACGCTGCACGAGGCGCTCGTCGGCGCGGACGTGTTCATCGGCGTCTCTGCGCCGAACCTGTTCGGCGCAGAGCAGGTCGCGACCATGAACAAGGACGCGGTCGTGTTCGCGCTGGCCAACCCGGACCCCGAGGTCGACCCGATGGAAGCCGGCAAGCACGCCGCCGTCGTCGCGACCGGCCGCAGCGACTTCCCGAACCAGATCAACAACGTGCTGGCGTTCCCCGGCGTCTTCCGCGGGCTGCTCGACGCGCACGCCAAGCACATCGACGACGCCATGCTGCTCGCCGCGGCCGACGCGATCGCCGACGTCGTCGACGAGTCCACGCTGAACGCCTCGTTCATCGTGCCTTCGGTCTTCGACAACGCGGTGGCCCCGGCCGTCGCGGAAGCCGTGAAGCGGGTCGCGCGCAAGGAGAGCTAGCCTCCTAGCTTGTGAGCGAACTGAGCCACGTCGACCAGTCCGGGGCAGCCCGGATGGTCGACGTTTCCGGCAAGACGGAGTCCAAACGCGTCGCGATCGCGGGCGGCACCGTGCACACCACCGCCGAGGTACTGGCGCTGATCACGGCCGAGGGCCTGCCCAAGGGTGACGCGCTGGCGACCGCGCGGATCGCCGGGATCATGGGCGCCAAACGCGTGCCGGAGCTGATCCCGCTCTGCCATCAGATCGCGCTGTCCGGCGTGAAGGTCGAGTTCGAGCTGGCCGCCGCCGCCGTCCACATCACGGCGACGGCCAAGACGACCGACGTGACCGGGGTCGAGATGGAAGCACTGACCGCCGTGGCCGTCGCGGGCTTGACCCTGCACGACATGATCAAGGCCGTCGACCCGGCCGCGACACTCGACAATGTGCGCTTGATACGCAAAACGGGCGGCAAGTCCGGGGTTTGGGAGCGGCCATGAAGACGGCAAGGGTCATCGTCGCCTCGAACCGGGCGGCACGCGGCGTCTACGAGGACAAAACCGGCCCGGTGATCGTCGAGTGGCTGACCGCGCGTGGCTACGAGGTCCCCGCGCCGCTGGTCGTCGAAGACGGTGACCCCGTCGGAGCCGCGCTGCGCGAGAGCGTGGGCGTCGACGTCATCATCACGACCGGCGGCACCGGCATCTCACCGACGGACAAGACCCCGGACGTCACCGGTGCCGTGCTGGACTACGAGCTGCCCGGCATCGCCGACGCGATCAGGGCGGCCGGACTGCCGCAGGTGCCGACCGCGGTCCTGTCGCGCGGTGTGGCCGGTGTGGCGGGGCGGACCTTGGTGGTGAACCTGCCGGGCTCGCGCGGAGGCGTGAAAGACGGCCTCGGCGTGCTGGCGGACATCTTGGACCACGCGGTCGACCAGCTGGCCGGAGGCGACCACCCCCGCACTGAGCCGACGGTGCCGGTCCGCATCGCCCGCGTGGAGGTGACCGACAAGCTCCTGTCGGTCGAAGAACACGCGAGCCTCGTCGACGACGAGGCTGCTGGAGCCGTGGTGACGTTCGGCGGGGTGGTGCGCAACCACGACGGCGGCCGTTCGGTGCTCACGTTGTTCTACGAAGGCCACCCGACCGCGGGCGCTGTCCTGACCGAGGTCGTCAACGATCTGGCCTCGCGCTGGACCGGAGTACGAGCCGTGGCCGTGAGCCACCGCTTGGGCGCGCTGGAAATCGGCGACGTGGCGCTCGCGTGCGCTGTGGCGGCCGAACACCGGGCGCAGGCTTTCCAAGCCTGCGCGGAGCTCGTCGACGAGGTCAAAGCCCGGTTGCCGGTCTGGAAACACCAGCGCTTCATCGACGGCACCGACGAGTGGGTCAACTCGCCTTAGGTTTTTCTCACCCGGTCGTGTTTGAAAACTTCCCGCCATGGGCAGGCTAATAACACGGGTAAGGGTAGTGACGGGGCCTGGCTCGCAGACGCGTCGGGGCGCACGCGAGCCCGAAAGGCCTTGGGAAGCGGACACGCACAAAAGCAGGACCCCATCGCCAGG
Organism: Amycolatopsis sp. NPDC059657; assembly: GCF_042734395.1. Lineage (NCBI taxonomy): Bacteria > Bacillati > Actinomycetota > Actinomycetes > Pseudonocardiales > Pseudonocardiaceae > Amycolatopsis > Amycolatopsis sp. NPDC059657. The sequence goes on from NZ_JBHWEB010000018.1 coordinate 115,516, forward strand.
GGATTGACGCGATGGGGTCCTGCTTTTTCTAGCTCAGCGTGATGCCGGACTCATGCTCGGTGAGAGCAAGGGTCACTTGGTGGCGATCTTCTGGCCAACGACGATGAAGTCGGCGTTCGGGATGTACTGGGCGTTGAGCTCCTGGAGCTTCTTGTAGCCGCCCTGCACGCTGAACTGCTTCGCGATCTTCGACAGGGTGTCACCCGCGACGACGGTGTAGTCACCGGCCGGGTTCGAGCCCGCGACGCTGGCGACGGCCGGAGCGGCCGGGGCCTTCGGGGCAGCGGCCTTCTTCGGCGCGGCCGCGGTGGCCTTCTTGGCGGCGGGGGCCTTGACCGACTTCGCGGTCGAGCCGGAACCGCCACGCTTGCCACAGACCGGCCAGGCGCCGATGCCCTGGCCCTGGAGGACGCGCTCGGCGACAGCGATCTGCTCCTCGCGGGAAGCGTTCGCCGCGGAGCCGGTGCCGCCGTAGGCCTTCCAGGTGCTGGCCGAGAACTGCAGGCCACCGTAGTAGCCGTTACCGGTCGAAGTGTTCCACTTGCCGCCGCTCTCGCACTTGGCGACAGCGTCCCAGTCGACGGAGCCGGCTGCCTGCGCGGGGGTCGCAGCGATAGCCAGCGGCGTGCCGACCGCGATACCCGCGATGGCGATGCGGGCGATGTTCTTGGTGGCGGCGGACATCTTGCGGTGCTTGCCTCGGTAAGACATGTGAACTCTGCTCGTCTTCCACTGCCTGCGAGTCTTCGCTGTGGGTCAGGCCGGAGCCTGGCCGGGCCGTTGGGTGACGGTCCGGCAAACCTCGTCGACGCACGACGCGTCTTCTCGGTCCCCTCGCCCCTGTCCAGAAGTGCTTTCGCTCGGGGTATGGGTCCGGGTATCCGACGGACAGGGTTAGGCGCTTCGGATTCCCGGTCTTGCGTGTTGGTCGGGGCCAACGAGAAACGACGGTACGTAATCGACGCCGTGATCGGAAATTATTCTGGCTGTGACCTACATCATAGTAACAGCACGCAACCTATAACGATTCGGGCATCGTCGCAGGTCAGGCCGCCGTTATCTGGCCGTTTCCTAGCCGAGATAATTCACGGAATGTGAGGCTTGAGTCACGTCGATTCGACGTCAAGGGGCCATTCGGCTCGGCGGGAAGCGGGCACTCTATTGCTTCTCGAGGAAGTTCGCCAGCCCGCTCAGGTCGTCGGTATTCAAAAAGTCAACTCCTGCGTCGAGCTGCTCCTGCCAGAGTGCGGACCGATCGGGGCCCGCGCCGTCCGGCGTCGCCCAGAAGCGCACCTTCTGACCTGCGCGATGTGCGTCACGAGTGATCTGGCGCAGCTTCGCACGCTCGGCGGCGGGCATCGGACCGGCTCCGGTCCAGGTGAAAACCTGGCTCCAGTCATTGGACACCAAGGGCGTCACGCGCCGGTCGTCGCCGATGTGCAGGTCACCCTGGTCGAGGATGCGGCCGTCGTAGAACGCCTTGCGGTACCGCTGGGCGACCAGAACGTCCTTCGGGCGCGAACCGGACAGCACGGCCGTGACAGCCCCTTGGCGCACCAGCCCGAACGCATACGTGGTGAAGAGGAAGGAGTAGCGCGGGTCGTTGAGCCGCTTCTGAAGCGCCTCGTAAGTGCTGTTCGCCTCGCTCTTGATGTCCACCAGCAGCTGGAAGGCCGACGGACGCCGGTAGACGTGCCCGAAGTTCTCCAGCACCCGCTTCCGCAACGGCTCCAGGTAGAGCGACTCCAAGGTGCGGTCCGGCTTGAGGTCCCCGGCGGTGTGCCCGACGAGCAGCAGGCCGTCGACGAGGAAGATGTCCGCCTCGACGCTGCTGAAACCCTGGTCGAGCGCGTCGAACAGCGGGCGGGCGTGCTCGTAGTCGTTGTGCGCGTGAGCCTGCGCGAGCGGTCGCACCTGGTGCGAAGCGGACGCGGGAGCGCTGGCCAGCGTGGCCGTCGCCAGGACGGCCAGTACCGCTGCGAGCAACTTACGAGTCATGCCGCGAATCCTGCGTGATCTTGAAGGACGGCCAGTGAACAACAGACAGCCCCCAAGAGAAAGGTCAGCCGCCCGCGAACGGCGGCAGCACGTCGACCTCGGCGCTGTCCTCCAGCACCCGGGAGACATCGCGCACGGCGACACCGTCGAGCAGCAGGCCCGCCGCCTGCAGGATCTTCGGCAGTCCTTCGGGATGCAACCGGGCGAGTTCGGCCTTCAGACCGGCCACCGTCGTGTTCGCGGCAAGCTGAAGTTTTTCCTCATCCTGCCCCGCGGCTGCCCGTGCCGAAGCGAAGTAGCGCACCCGAACCGAGATCGTCTCCATATGGTCAGCCGCCGATCGCGCTCATCGGCCGGATCGGCTGCGCGAACCCGGCCTCGTTGATCTCGTGCCCGGCGAGCTTGCCCCACATGGTCTGCCGCCAGGCGTCCGCAATCTCTTCATCGCGCGCGCCCGCGCGCGCGAGGGAACGCAGGTCCGTCTCCTCATTGCTGAACAGGCACGACCGGATCGCGCCGTCGGCCGTCAGCCTGGTCCGCTCGCAGGCCGAGCAGAACGGCCGGGTCACCGACGCGATCACGCCGACGTCGCCGGGGCCGCCGTCGACCAGCCAGCGTTCGGCCGGTGCGCCGCCGCGGGCCACCGGGAACGGGGAGAGGGTGAATTCCTCTTGCAGCAGGCCGAGAATCTCGGCCGCCGTGATCATCTGCTTGCGGTTCCAGCCGTGCTGGGCGTCGAGCGGCATCTGCTCGATGAACCGCAGGTGGTAGCCGTTGTCGAGGCAGTAGCGCAGCATCGGCGCCGCCTCGTGCTCGTTGACGCCGCGCATGAGGACCGCGTTGACCTTGACCGGCGCGAGCCCGGCGTCGCGTGCCGCGGCCATGCCGGCGAGCACGTGCGAAAGGCGGTCGCGGCGGGTGATGCTGACGAAGATCTCGGGATCGAGTGTGTCGAGCGACACATTGATCCGGCGCAGCCCGGCCTCGGCCAGGCTGGTGGCGCGCTTGGCGAGGCCGATTCCGTTGGTGGTCATGGAAAGCCGGGGCTTCGGCTCGAGCGCGGAGATCTCCGAGATGAGGCCTTCGAGCCCGGGGCGCAGCAGTGGCTCGCCGCCGGTCAGCCTGATGTCGGTCACGCCGAGCCGTTCGACCGCGATGCGGAGCAGCCGGATCAGTTCGGCGTCGCTCAGCACCTGGTCACTGGGCATCCAGTCCAGGCCTTCGGCAGGCATGCAGTAGGTGCAGCGGAGATTGCACTTGTCCGTCAGCGACACCCGCAGATCGGTGGCGACGCGGCCGAATGTGTCGATGAGCGCGGGATTTTCCGGTCTGGGCATGCTCGACGCACCTCGTGTACCGGGGACGCGAGGAAACCCGAGATCTACAGCCGTCATTGCCACCAGACTAACGCGCAGATCGACAAAACGACCGACTGGTTAGAATGTTTTGTAACAAAGTGGCTCAGTCGGTGAAAGGGTGGCCGGATGGCGGACGCGACGGCCAGGCGGTACCCGGTGACCGACGAAGAGCTCATGCGCTTCGCCCAGCTGGGCCGGGAGAGCAGCACCCTGACGGTCGTGCGGCATCAGCGGATCGCCGAGCAGATGGGCCTGTCGGGCACCGACCACAAAGCACTCGACCTGGTCGGACAGGCCGAAGGGCCGTTGACCGCGGGCCGGATCGCCGAGCTCACCGGGCTTTCCACCGGCGCGGTCACCGGGGTCATCGACCGGCTGGAGCGCGCGGGACTCGTCCGCCGCGTGCGTGATCTGGAGGATCGCCGCAAGGTGCTGGTCGAGGTCGTCACGATGGACATGGAGCGGTTCGCGCCGCTGTTCGAGTCGGCCGTCGCGGCCACCAAGGACATTTTGGAGCGCTTCTCGCCGGAAGAGCGCGAAGTCGTCGAGCGCTATCAAAACGCGATGCTCGACTACCTCCGCGCCGATGTCTTGGGTGAACGTACGAACCGTTAGCTTTTCCGCATCTGCGGAGATAATGTTTGCCGCATGCCGCAATTCCGGTTATCCGAGGCTGCTCGCCTGCTCGGGGTCAGCGATGACACCGTCCGCCGCTGGGTCCGCGGCGGGCAGCTGACCGCCACCGAAGACGGCTCGGGCCGCAAGGTCGTCGACGGCGCGGAGCTGGCCGCGTTCGCGCGGGCGCAGGCCGAGGCGCCGGACGATCCGTCCACCGTCGGCCGGTCGGCCCGTAACCGGTTCGTCGGGCTGGTGACCGAGGTCATCACCGACAAGGTGATGGCGCAGGTCGAACTCCAGGCAGGCGGGCACAGGCTGGTGTCACTGATGAGCTCGGAGGCCGTCCGCGAGCTGGGGCTGGCACCCGGTGTGCTCGCGGTCGCCGTCGTCAAGGCGACCACGGTCGTCGTGGAAACCCCCGAGGGGTACCGATGAGAACCGCCGTCGTCCTTTCCGCCGTCGCGCTGCTGGCCACGGCCTGTGGGTCGGACCCGGCACCCGCCGCGCAGCCGGAGGGCAAGACGCTGACCGTGTTCGCGGCGGCCTCGCTGACGGAGTCGTTCACCGCGCTGGGCAAGCAGTTCGAGGCGGCGCACGCGGGTGTCACGGTCAGGTTCAACTTCGCCGGTTCGTCCGCGCTGGTGCAGCAGCTGACCCAGGGTGCGAAGGCGGACGTGTTCGCGTCGGCCGATCAGGCCAATATGGACAAGGGCGTCAAGAGCGGCGTGATCGACGGGCAGCCGGTCGTGTTCGCGACCAACAAGCTCACCATCGCCGTCGGCAAAGGCAATCCGAAGGGGATCACCTCGTTCGCCGATCTGACCAAGGCCGGCTTGAAGGTCGTCGTGTGCGCGCCGCAGGTGCCGTGCGGCGCGGCGGAGCAGAAGGTCGAGACCGCGACCAAGGCCGACGTGAAGCCGGTCAGCGAGGAACAGGACGTCAAGGCGGTGCTCGCCAAGGTCACCTCCGGCGACGCCGACGCGGGCCTCGTCTACGTCACCGACGCGACCACGGCGGCGGCCAAGGTGGACAAAGTGGACTTCCCCGAGTCCTCCGGCGCGATCAACGACTATCCGATCGCCGCGGTCAACGGCGGCCAGGCGGATCTGGCCAAGGCGTTCAACGACTACATCCTGAGTGGTGGGCGTCCCGAGCTGACCAAGGCCGGGTTTGGCACTCCATGAAGAGGTCGTGAGTGTTCCCGCCGGGTCTTACCGCCCGGGACACACACGAAACCCGAAGCTGCAGTGGGTGCCCGCCGGCGGGGGGCTGGGGCGGGTCGTGGTGGCGGTGGGG
>NZ_JBHWEB010000019.1:0-40160 GCF_042734395.1 Amycolatopsis sp. NPDC059657
CCACCGAGGCGCCCTTGTCGTCGCGGTAGACCTCGAGCAGGACCTCCTGCATCTCGGGCGAGGGCTCGGCGGGCAGGCTGACGTCGCGGCCGTCCGGGACCTTGTATCCCTGGGTCGACAGGTAGGTGATGTAGGAGTCGTACAGCGAGGGCCTCGACATCGCGGCGGCGATGCGGGCGCGGGCCTCACCGCCCTCGGGGTAGTGCGCGAACACGCGCTCGTCCCGGCGCCCGAGCACGGCCTCCAGCTCACGGAACTGGGCGGACTGGAAGCCGCTGGACGCGTCGAGCCTGGCGCGGAAGCTGTTGAACTGGCTGGGAGTCATGGTCTCCAGCACGTCGATCTGCTTGACGACCACCTTGAGGATCGTCAGCACCCGGCGCAGCGTGCGGATGGCGTGCGGGGTCCGGCCGGCCTCCAGGCACTCCTGCAGGTGCAGCACCTCGTGCAGGATCTGCTTGAACCACAGCTCGTAGACCTGATGGATCACGATGAACAGCAGTTCGTCGTGCTCGTCGGAGCGCGGGTGCTGCGCGGCTAGCAGGTCGTCGAGCGCCAGGTAGGACGTGTAGCTCAGCGCCGCCTGGGTATCTGTGCTGGTCATACTCGGGTCACCTCATCGAAGTGGCGCTGCGCCGCGGGTGCGAGCGTCGCGTACAGATCATGGAACAGAGCGACCGCGGCCGCTCGTTTCCCCGGGACTCCGGCGAGCTCGCCGGGTAGTTCCGGGTCGAGTGCGGGGAACTCACGAAAGGTGTGCACGAGCCGGGTCCGCAGGCGGAACGCCTCGCGGTCGGTGCCGGGTTCGCCCGCCGAGCCGAACTCGGTGACGAACTTCTGGTAGCGGCGGGCGAGTTCGTCGAGGTCCCACGCCCTGGTGACGAAGGCACGCAGGTCCAGCGCGGCCGACGGCCTGCCGAGCATCAGCCCGGCGTGCTCGGTCACGTCCAGCTCGGCCAGCAACGCCAGCACTTCGGCCTCGCGGTCGAACGGGGCGAGCCAGGTGCCGTCCTGAAGGGACCCGAAGCCGAGGAAGCGCAGGCGGCGGACGAGCCGTTCACGGGCGCGGCGGCGGGTCTCCGGGATGCTCTGCCAGAGCACCGTCCAGTCGCCCGCCGGGCGCTCGGCGCGACCGAGGGAGAAGATGCGGCGGTCGCCGTCCTCGAGCACGGCGAGCGTGCGCCGTGTCAGCGAGTAGTGCACGTGCCTGCCCTCCTTGTGCCTGGCGAGCAGGTCACGGTGGGCGAGGCGGGCGAGCGCGATACGGGCCGCGCCGTCGGAAAAGCCCAGCTCGGCGAGCAGGAGGACGAGCCCGCCCGACCAGACGCGGCGGGTCTCACGGGGCTGGACGTGGCTGCCGAGCAGCGTCATCACCAGCTCTTGCGGTGAGAACCCATCGTCCATGCGGCAACTCTATACACATGACCCCGCTGCCATGTAGGTTAAATCTGTGACGAACTTCGCGGATCTCACTTCACCCCAGGTGGCGGCGATCCGCGAAGGCGCGCGCGTGCCAGTGCTGCTGCTCCCGGTCGGCGCGATCGAGCCGCACGGCCCGCACGCTCCACTCGGCACGGACCCGCTCATCTCGCACGGAATGTGCGTCAGGGCGGCGGCCAGGCTGGCCGATGATCCGAGCATCCGAGTCCTCGTCCTGCCCGCGCTTCCCTATGGGGTGACCAAGTTCGCCGCCGGGTTCGCGGGTGGCGTCCACGTCGGCGAGGAAACCTTGCACGCGCTGGTCGTCGACGTCTGCACCGCGCTGATCGAGCAAGGCCTGCCGCGGGTGGTCATCGTCAACAACCACTTCGAGCCCGCACACGTCGCGACACTGCGGCGAGTCGTCGAGACGGTGGAGTCCTTACACGGCAAGAAAATCGGCTATCTCGACCTGATCAGGCGACGGAACGCGCAGCGGCTCACCGAGGAGTTCCGGACCGGGGAATGCCACGCGGGGCGCTACGAAACCTCGCTCGTGCTGGCCGACCGCCCCGAATTGGTCGACGCCGAAGTCATGCGCACACTCCCCTATCTGCCTGTCGACATGCCGACAGCGATGCGCGAAGGCCGCAACGACTTCCAGTCGATGGGCATGCACCAGGCGTATTGCGGCGCACCGGCCGAAGCCACGCCGGGCGAAGGCGAAGAGACCTTCGAAATCCTCACGGACATGCTGGTCGAGACGATCCGGGAGTACGCGTGAACCTTGCTTCCTTCTTCGTCGACCGCAACGTTTCCGAAGGCCGTGGCGCCAACCCCGCGCTGCTCACCGACGACGGCGAGACCAGCTACACCGAACTCGCGGCACTGACCAACCGCATCGGCAACACGCTCACCGAACTGGGTGTCCGAAGTGGACATATGGTGCTGCTGGCGCTCAGCGACGGCGTCGAGTTCGTCGCGACCTGGTATGCCGCGCAGAAGATCGGCGCGGTGACCGCCGAGGTCTATCCGTTCCTGCAGCCCAAGGACTACGCCTACTACCTGGGCTACACCGAGGCGAAGCTCGTGGTCGCGGACGCCGTCACGCTGCCCGCACTCCGTGAGGCGGGCGCTACGAACTTGCTCGTGCGCGGCGTCTCCGAAGAAGAACTGCGCGAAGGCGAGAGTCCTTTTGAGACACTCGTGGCGCAGGCTTCGCCCGAGCTGGAGGCCGTGCCTCGCGGGCCTGACGACATCGTGATCTGGAAGTTCACCACCGGCAGCACCGGCTCACCCAAGGCCTGCACCCACCCGATCGGCAGCCCGCTGAAGAGCTTCGAGCTGTACGCACAGGGCGTGCTCGGCCTCCGCGAGGACGACCGGGTGCTGGCCGTGCCGAAGCTGTTCTTCGGCTATGCCCGCGATCTCGTCGCGTTGTTCCCGTTCGGGGTCGGCGCGGCCGGAATCCCGTTCCCGCAGCGGTCGACGGCGGACCTGATGTTCGAGTTGATCGCGCGGCACCGGCCGACCGTGCTGGTGAACGTGCCGACCATGATGAGCGCGATGGTCGCGCATCCGGACGCCGCCAACCAGGACTTGAGCTCGCTCAGACTGTGCACCTCGGCGGGCGAAGCACTCCCGTCGGAGCTGCATCGCAAGTGGGACACCACTTTCGGGGTCGAGGTCGTCGACGGGATCGGCTCGTCGGAGGCGTACCACATCTACCTGTCGAACCGGCCGGGCCAGACGCGGCGCGGCAGTCTCGGCCAGGCCGTTCCCGGTTACCAGGTCAGGGTCATCGACGAACTCGACCAGGAACTGCCCGACGGTGAGATCGGCGCGCTGGAGGTCACCGGCCCGACCATCGCCCGCGAATACCGGGGCGACGCCGAAAAGTCCAAGCGCACCTTCCACGGTGACACCCTGCGCAGCGGTGATCTCTTCAGCCGGGACGAAACGGGCTTTTTCACGCATCACGGCCGCGCCGACGACCTGCTCAAGGTCGGCGGAGTGTTCGTGGCACCAGGCGAGATCGAGGACTGCCTGCTCGGGCATCCCGAGGTCGTCGACTGCGCGGTCGTCGGCCACGAGAAGGACGGGCTCGTGCTCTCGCGCGCTTACATAGTCGTCAAAGACAACGCCACGCTCACCGAGATCGAGCTGCAGAACTACGCGCGAGAACACCTCGCGGCCCACAAATACCCGCGAGAGGTGTGCTTCGTGCCCGAACTCCCCCGTACCGCCAACGGCAAGCTCGACCGCCGCGCGCTCCGGACCCGGCCATGACCCGGCTCGTCGTCGTCACCGGCGGCACCAGGGGCATCGGCGCGGCGATCGCGGACCGGTTCCGCGACGCGGGCGACGAGGTCATCGCGCCGGGACGCAAGGACTGCGACGTCACCGACGAGACCGCGGTCCGCGAGTTCTTCGCCGGACTCGGCCCGGTCGACGTGCTGGTCAACAACGCCGGGATCTCCGCCAGCGCCCCGCTCGCCAAGACGAAGCTCGCCGACTGGCACGCCCAGATCGACGTCAACGCCACCGGCGCCTTTCTCTGCACCCGCGCGGTGCTGGCGGGCATGCGAGAGCGCGGCAGGGGCCGGATCATCACCGTCGCGTCGACGGCTTCGCATGCCGGATACCGCTACACGGCCGGCTACACGGCGTCGAAGCACGCCGCGGTCGGGCTGATGCGCGCGGTCGCGGCCGAGGTCGCCGGCACCGGTGTCACGGCCAACGCGGTGTGCCCGGCGTTCGTGCGCACCGACATGACCGCGCGCTCGATCTCGCGGATCACCGAAACCACCGGTCGCGCCGAGGCCGACGCGGAGGCCGCGCTGGCCGCCGCCTCCCCGCTCGGCCGGTTGCTCGAACCAGGGGAGGTCGCCTTCGCGGTGGCGTTCCTGGCCGCGGACGAAGCGGCCGCGATCAACGGACAGACCCTTGTCCTCGACGGAGGAGGAATCCAGAAGTGAGCCCGTTCCGCGCGTCCGCGAAGATCACCGAGAACTGGGCGCATTTCGATTTCGAGGTGGCCGACGGCGTCGCCACCGTCACGCTCAACCGGCCGGAGAAGCTCAACGCGCTGACCTTCGACGTCTACGCCGACCTGCGCGATCTGCTGGCCGAGTTGCCGCACCGCGACGACGTGCGCGTGCTCGTGCTGACCGGTGAGGGCCGCGGCTTCTGTTCCGGCGGCGACGTCGAAGAGATCATCGGCGAGCTGCAGAAGATGGAGACCGCCGAGCTGCTGGAGTTCACGCGGATGACCGGCGCGGTCGTCAAGGCGCTGCGCGAGTGCCCGCTGCCGGTGATCGCGGCCGTCAACGGCGTCGCCGCGGGCGCGGGCTCGGTCATCGCGCTGGCCAGCGATTTCCGCCTGCTCGCCCGCTCGGCGAAGTTCGCGTTCCTGTTCACGAAGGTCGGCCTCGCGGGCGCGGACATGGGCTCGGCCTACCTGCTGCCGCGACTGGTCGGCCTCGGCCGCGCGACCGAACTGCTGATGCTGGGAGACAAACTGCCCGCCGAGCGCGCGGAGGCGATCGGCCTCGCCACCCAGGTCGTCGACGACGAGGACCTCCCCGCCACCGCGGCCGCGCTCGCCCGCCGCCTCGCCGACGGCCCAGCGCTCGCCTACTCGACCACCAAGGTCCTGCTCACCCGCGAGCTGGACATGGACCTCGGCAGCTCGATCGAACTCGAGGCCATCACCCAGGCACTGCTGATGACAGCCAAGGACCACAAGGAGTTCTACGCCGCGTGGTCGGCAGGCCGTAGTCCACAATGGACGGGACGCTGACTCAGGCGACGCCCTTGATCGGGCGGACGAGCAGTGCCCCGATCAACGCGACCGCGCCCGCGATCAGGTACAAAACCGTGTAGCTGCCCGAAAACGCGATCACCCCGCCCGCGATCAGCGGGGCGAACGCCTGCGGCGCGGTGTTGGCGATGTTGATGACACCCAGGTCCTTCGCGCGGTCACGGGCACCGGGCAGCACCTGGGTGATCAGCGCGTTGTCGATGGCGACGTACACGCCGTAACCGAGGCCCAGCACGAAAGCAGCGGTCATCGCCGCCGGAAACGTATGCCAGACGGCGAGAATCAGCATCGCGGCCGCGATGACCACCGACGAGACCACGACGAAGATCTTGCGTTTGCCGCTGCGGTCGGACAGCTTGCCCGCCACCACGCTGGTCAGCAGGATGCCACCGGTGTACAGCAGCGTCAGCACGAACACGCCGCCGCCGGGGTCGGCGAGGCGGACCACGTCGCGCAGGAAATAGAGCAGGTACAGCGTCGCGATCGAGTTCGCGAGCTGGATGGCCAGCCGGGAGATCGCCGCCCACGCGAAGTCGGGGTGACGGCGAGGGCTGATCCAGAACGAGCGGAACGTGAACACCGGGCGCTCGGCCGGAACGAGCCGGTCGTCCGAGGTGCCGAGCAGGAACGGCCCGGTGAGCAGCACGAGCGCCAGCGCGACCACGAGATAGCCGCCGGTCAGTCCTGGCACCACGGCGGTCACCAGGAAGACGCCGAACACCAGGCCGAGCGGTGCGGGCAGGCCGACGAAAGCGGAGACGATCCCGCGCTGGCGGACCGGGACCTGGTCGGGCACGGTCGCGCTCATGCCGGCGAAGAGCGCGTTCTGCCCGGCCTGCGCGAGCGACCAGCACACCGCCACCATCGCGACGCCTGCCGCGAACGGCAGCGCCACCAGCGACAGTGCGCACAGGACGACCCCACCCGCGATCCACGGTCTCCGGCGGCCCCATCGCGAGAGTGTCCGGTCGGACAACGCGCCCGCGATCGGGGCCACGATGATCGACACGATGGCGGCGCAGGCGGTCACGATCGCCAGCTGGGTTTCCTTGCCTGCCGGGTCGAGCCGCTCGATCTGCGTCGGCAACAGCACCTGGATCGGCGTGAGCACGGCGACCCAGAACCCGAGATTGGCCAGTGACAGCCGGGCGATCCACCCGCGGGTGACCGAAATCGAGGGTTCCGCGAGTGTCGACATGGTCACGGAGCGTACCGGACAGCGCCGGGGCCCTTGGCGGGCCGGACTCACCCCCAGTAAGTCCGAACGCCAAGGACCCCGCCGGATTCAGGCTGAGCCGATCGAACTCCGACGCATGATTCCTCCCGGATCTCGCCGTCGCGTAGCCCCCATGACCACGGGTTCATTATTGAAAATTCACGCGTCGGTGTACCAGTGGGCAACAACATCGGCTGTGATTGACAAACGTCATCCCGGAAAGCGCTAGTGTCGGACACCTCGTGACGCGCCTGGGGGTCGGATGCGGCAAGTGCTGCGTGTTCCTGAGCTGCCGGTGGAGCGGCTCGTCAGATCCGCGCCCCCGCTCGCCTTCCTCACGTTCCTGGCCATCGGTGTGCTGGGCACCCCCGGCACCGGCGCGGCGATCACGCTGCTCGCCGCCGGACTGGCCGCGCTGCCGCTGCATGTGCGGCACGTCCGCGCCGACCCGCCGCCGCACGCGTACTGGTCGCTCGCCGCGCAGACCGTGCTCACCTTCCTGCCGCCCGTACTGGGCGCGCACTCGGCTCAGCTCGCCGGGTTCCTGGCCGCGGCGTTCCTGCTGCTGCTCGACGAACCGTGGGGCGGACTGGGGTTCAGCGCGGCCATCGCCGCGCAGGCCGTGCTGATCCACTGGGTCACCGGCGAGCCGGTGCCCGTGTTGCTGGAGACGATCGCCGTCGGCGCCGGGTCGTACGCGATCGCGCGGACGCCCGCGATCTTCGCGATGTCGCGGGCCGCGCGCGCCGAACTGGCCAGGCTCGAAGTCACCGGCGAGCGGTTGCGGATCAGCCGCGACGTCCACGACCTGCTCGGCCGGGGCCTGACCACCGTCGCGCTGAAGGGCGACTTCGCCGCGCTGCTGCTCGACAAGGGAGACAAGCGCGCGGCGGCCGAGGTCAGCGAACTCGCCGAGGCCGCCAGGGTCGCCGAGGAGGACGCGCACCGGGTCGCGCGGGGCACCCAGCCGCGCTCGCTCAGCGCCGAGGTCGAGTCCGGCCAATCACTGCTGGTCGCGGCCGGACGTGACTGCCGGACCGACATCCACCTGCCGGAGGACCTCGATCCCGCACTCGAAAACGTGCTCGCCTGGGCAGTGCGCGAGGGCGTCACCAACATCCTGCGCCATGGTGCCGAAGGCCGTTGCACCGTCTCACTCACGCACGACGGCAACTGGCATCGGCTGGAGATGACCAACCACACGGGTTCGGCCGCCCGAGACGGCGCGGGCTCCGGGCTGGTCGGGCTGACCGAGCGCGCGAAAGCCGTCCACGGCACCTGCGAAGTCCACCTGGCCGACGATGGCCTGTTCACGCTCATCGTCCGGCTGCCGTCATGAGCGTCGCCCAGCGCTTCCAGCTCGCGCTGCTCGTGGTCGTCGCCGCGACCGTGGCACGACCCGCACTGGACACGGCGGTCATCGCGTCCAGCTGGATCGTCACGGCTCTGGTCATTCTCGCGGCCGAAGCCGGGCTGGTGCTGAACCTGCTCTTGACCGTCCGCAATGGACGGACGCCGACGCTCGGCACCCCGGCGGCGCTGGCCGTGCTGAGCGTGGCCGAGCTGCTGGTGCCCGGCTGGAACGCGGTGAGCGGCCCCGGTTTCCTCGGCTGTGCGGTGCTGCTGACCGCCAGTCCACAGTGGGCACGAGCCGGGTTCGGCGCGGTCGTGGCGCTCTCCGTGCCGTTCGGCGAGATCTGGTGGGACGGCCCGGCGACCACCTTCGTCACCGGCGGCTTCCTTTACCTGTGCGCAGGCGCTGCGGGTCGCCCGCGAGCTCGACGAGTCACGCACCGAACTGATCGCGTTCGCCGTCGACAGCGAGCGCGGCAGGCTCACGAACGACGTCGAAAGCGCGCTCAGCGGGCACCTGGCGGCGATCACCGCGGGCACCGAGCAGGCGCGGATCCTCGCCGCGCACGACCCGTCGGCCGCCGCGCTCGAGATCAAGAAGGTCGTGGCGATCGCCCGTCAAACCGGCGCCGAGGTGCGGCGAATCGCGCGCGGCTATCGCGAGACGTCCTTCGCGGGCGAGGTCGCGGCGGCCGCCGACCTGTTCGCGGCCGCCGGCATCGGCTGCCGGACCGACGTGGCCGACGTGCCGAACTCCTTGCGCAAGGACCTGACGGCCGAGTTGCACACCTGGGTGAACGAAGTCCTCTCCGGACGGACCGGCGGGGCCTGCGCGATCGAGCTGACGGCCACCGATCAGGTGGTCCGGCTCACCATGTCGCAGGGCACGCACCTGCGGCAGCTGCATTTCCCGGTGGAGGATCGGGGGTTCACGCATTCTGATTGACATTCGACACTACCGCCGCACCGAACCCGCCGTGGACGATCTGAGTACAGACACCGGCGGGAAAGAAAGTGCGAAAATGCGGGAGATCACGGCCGACCGGCTCGCCCGATTCGGTCCCGTGGTGCTGTTCGCCAACTTCGCTTTCGTCGCCGCCGTCAACTCGACGAGCGCGCGGCAGATGTGGCTCGGGCTCGCACTGACCGTGTGCTCCGGCGCGCTGCATTTACGCCATGTGACCGGTGCGCACCGGTTCCTGCCACTCACGCTTCCCGCGCAGGCGCTACTGGGCGCGGCCACGTTCATCCCCGCCGGGCCATGGCCGAGCGTGCTGGGCTTTCTGACCGGCGCATTGCTCGTCTCGGTGCGCCAGCCTTGGGGCGGCGTGCTGTTCGGCGTGGTCATCGGCGCGCTGGCGGTGGTCGACCGGATCGCGCCTTGGGGACCGTTCGCGGTGCCAGGCCTGCTCTCGCTCACGCTCGCCACGTACCTCTTCGCGAGGCTTCCCGTGCTCATCCGTGACGTCGGCGCGGTGCGCGCCGAACTGGCCGAGCTCGCCAGCACGGGTGAGCGCCTCGCCGCCGCCAGGCAGGCACACGACGTGCTCGCGGAGGGCCTCGGCGCGATCGCCGCCAAAGGCAGGATGGCCGCGGCGGTCGCGGCGACCGACCCGGAGCTGTCGACCAGGCTGCTGACCGAGCTGACCACGATGGCGCGGCTGTCGCGTGCCGACCTCGACGAGCTCTCCACCGCCGGGCGCCCGCTGTCGCTGACCGCCGAGACGGCCGAAGCGGGCAGGCGGCTGGCGCTCGCGGGCGGCCGGTGCCGCACCGACATCCGGGTCGGCGCGAACCTGGATCCCGTCGTCGACAACGTGCTGGCCTGGGCGGTCCGCGAAGGCCTCGCAGGCAGCGCACCGCGCGAGTGCACGATCACGGTGACCGGCGAGCGCAGCGCGTACCGGCTGGAGCTGGTCAACGACGCCGGCGCGCCAGGCAGCCTGAACGCGCTGGTCGAGCGGGTCGCGGTGGTCGGCGGGCGCAGCAAGGTCACCACCGGCAGCGGGTTCCGCCTCGTGGTCGAGGTGCCTGCCCGATGAACCGGCTCGGTCTCACCCTCCGCCTGCGCGTGCTCGAAGCGGCCGCCTTCGCGCTGCTGCTGTCCATCCAGCTGCCGTTCGTGCTCAAGAACTTCCAGCTGCTGCCGCCGGTGCAGGCCGCGGTGGGCATGGTCCTGCTGTCCACACAGGTCGCGCTCGAACTGGCGATGTTCCGGATGACCTACGACCGCGACCGGTCCCCGATCTGGATGCTCGTCGCGATGGGCGTCCTGACGGCCCTGCAGCTGCCCGCGATCGGGCTCGGCGCGCGCGTCGGCCCGATCCTGTTCGCGTCGGCGCTGCTGTTCACGCTGCGCGCGCCGTGGTCGCTGATCACGTTCGGCGCCGTGGTGGTGGCGAGCATTCCCTACGACAAACCGCCGGCTTCGTGGAAAGACCCGGCGCTGGTGCTCATCCTGGGCGGTCAGCTGTACGTCTTCGCCAGGGTCATCGCCTACACCAAGCATCTGCGCGACGCCGTGCCCGAGCTGGCCGAGTCGCTGCGCGTGCGCACCAGGAACCAGGTGCTGCGGCAGGTCGAGGGCGCGCTGGGCCGCGACATGGCCAAGATCGTCGACCTCGGCGAGCAGGCCCAGGCCGAGCTGGACCGCGATCCGGCCGCGGCGGCCCGTGAGATCACCAGACTCGTCGAACTCGCCGAGGCATCGGCGGCGAACCTGCGCGACATCACCGGGGTGAAGGAGAACAAGTGATCAAGGTACTGCTCGCCGAGGACATGAACCTCGTGCGCGGCGCACTCGTGGCGATGCTCTCGCTGGAGGACGACATCGAGGTGGTCGCCGAGGTGTCGCGCGGCGACGAGATCCTCGCCGCGGCACAGCGGTCCACCCCCGACGTCGCGGTGCTCGACATCGAACTGCCCGGCCTCGACGGCCTCAGCGCCGCCGAGCAGATCACCGGCGCGCTCCCCGACTGCCGCACGATCATGTTGACCGCACTGGGAAACCCCGGCAACCTCCGCCGCGCGCTGGAGGCGTCCGTGCGCGGCTTCCTGATCAAAGACGCACCCGTCGGCGATCTCGCCGCGGCCATCCGCAAGGTCTACGGCGGCGGCTGGGCGATCACGCCAGAGCTGGTCGCGGCGGCACTGGAACGCGGCGAGAACCCGTTGACCGAACGGGAAGTCAGCGTACTGCGCGAGGTCGCCACCGGCTCCTCACTCGAAGAGGTCGCGGCGAAACTCATCCTGTCCCACGGCACAGTGCGCAACTACCTGTCCAACGGCATCGGCAAACTCGGTGCCCGCAACCGCATCGACGCGATCCGCATCGCCCGCGACGCGGGCTGGCTCTGACCGGCTGCCCCATCGGGACCACTTGTCTGCACCATCGGCACAATCCCGCCGCGACGCGTCGTCGCTGTGATTTCTTGTGCCCATGTTGAGGACGTTGACCGTCGTGGCCGCGACCGCGGCCGCACTCTGCGTGGCCATCCCGGCCGCGAGCGCCGATCAGGCGGCAGGCACCATCACCACCGTCGCGGGCGACGGCACCACACTGAACACGGACGCGCCGCCGACGGCCCGCGCCAAGATCCGCAAGCCGCGCGGGGTCGCGGTCGACCGGGCAGGCAACAAGTACTTCTCCGAGTACTACACGCCGGCACGGCTCATGAAGATCGACGCGGCAGGCGTGCTCACCACGGTGTGCGGCAACTGTGGCGGACTCGACCTGGCGGTCGCGTCCAACGGCGACATCTACAGCGCGGACGACAACTCCGTGCACAAGATCACCCCGCAGGGCGCGGTCAGTGTCGTGGCAGGCGATCCGGCGTCCTCCGGGTTCTCCGGGGACGGCGGACCGGCCACCAGCGCCAAGTTTCACGGCATCTGGGACCTCGCGCTGGACGACGCCGACAACCTCTACATCGCCGACGTACTGAACTCCCGGGTCCGCAAGGTCGACGCGGCCGGGATCGTCAGGACCATCGCGGGTGGCGGCGTCAATTCCCCTGGTGACGGCGGACCCGCCACCGCATCGTCGCTCGGCTCACCGTTCGGCCTCGCGATCGACCACTCCGGCAACGTCTTCATCGCCGCCTCGGGCGACCGCATCCGCATGATCGACACCTGGGGGAACATCTCGACGGTCGCGGGCAATGGCAAGCTCGGGTTCTCGGGTGACGGCGGACCGGCCACGAGCGCCATGCTGAGCGGTCCGTTCGACGTCTCACTCGACGACGCGGGCAACCTCTACTTCATCGACCAGTACAACCTCCGCATCCGCCGTGTCGACCGCGCCAGCCACGTGATCACCACGGTCGCGGGCAACGGCTCCGACGGCTACAGCGGCGACAACGGCCCGGCGACGGACGCGGCCATCGGCCTCCGGATCGAGGCCATCGCGGTGGAGCCGGGCGGACGGTACTTCTACTTCGGCGACACCGAGACCTATCGGGTCCGCCGGGTCGACATCCAGACCGGCCGGATCATCACGTTCGCGGGCACCGGCGTCCACGGTACGGACAGCGCGGGGCAGGCCACCGCGGCACCGATCAACACGCCGTGGGGTGTGGCGTTCGACGGCGCCGGGAACCAGTACATCGCCGATTCTGCGCACAACTTCATCCGCAAGGTCGGCACCGACGGGATGATCACCGTACTCGCGGGCACCGGCGAACGCGGCACTTCCGGCGACGGCGGGCGCGCGACCTTGGCGAAGATCGACTACCCGCTGGCCGTCACCGCCGACGCCGCGGGCACCGTGTACTTCTCTGGCAGTGACAACCGGGTCAGGAAGATCGACACCGCCGGGGTCATCACTACGGTCGCCACCCTCAACGGCCCGCGTGGGCTCGCGGCCGACGCGGCCGGGAACCTCTACGCCGCCGAATGGGCGGGCCATCGCGTGGTGAAGGTGACGCCGGGCGGCACGGTCACCCCCGTCGCCGGAACCGGGACTTTCGGCTACTGCGGCAACGGACCGGCGACCACCACCTGCCTGGCGAACCCCGCCGCGGTCGCGCTCGACTCCGCAGGCACGCTCTACATCGCCGACTTCCAGGCGATGCGTGTGCGTAAGGTCGCCGGCGGAACCATGACCACGGTGGCGGGCGACGGCACTGTGGGCTTCTCCGGCGATTTCGGCCCGGCCACCCAGGCCAAGCTGAACGGCCCGACCGGCGTGACGGTCGACAGGTCCGGCACTCTCTACATCGCCGACACCGGCAACAACCGGGTCCGGCAGGTGGCGGCCGACGGCCGGATCCGCACGATCGCCGGTAACGGGACGGCCGGGTTCTCCGGCGACAACGGCCCGGCTCGTGACGCGGCGCTGAACGGGATCCAGGCGGTCGCGGCCGATCCGGCGGGTGCCGTGCACATCGCCGACGCCGCGAACAACCGGATCCGCCGGGTCGTACCGGTTCCCCTGCCGCCCGCGCCGGTGGCCAAGGACGACTCGTTCGAACTGAGCGGCACGACCGTCACCGGGAACGTGCTGGCCAACGACACCGGCGACGGACTCGTGGTGATCGGCGGCGGTCCGGCGCACAGCGGCACGGTCAAGTTCGGGAGCGGCACGTTCGTCTACACCCCGGCCGGGCCGTGGGTGACGTCGGACTGGTTCACCTACACCGTGCAGGATTCCGCGGGGCAGACGGCGAGCGCGACCGTGTACCTCGGTTCCGGTTCGAGCTAGCGGAAGCGCTTGAGGCGCAAGGAGTTCGTCACCACGAACACCGAGGACAACGCCATCGCGGCGCCCGCGATCATCGGGTTCAGCAGGCCGAGCGCGGCCAGCGGCAGCGCGGCGACGTTGTAGCCGAAGGCCCAGCCGAGGTTGGCCCTGATCGTGCGGAAAGTGCTGCGGGACAAGCGGATCGCGTCCGCGACCGCGCCCAGGTCGCTGCGGACGACCGTCAGGTCACCGGCATGGATGGCGACGTCCGTGCCGGCGCCCATGGCGATGCCGAGGTCGGCGGTGGCCAGCGCGGGCGCGTCGTTGACACCGTCGCCGACCATCGCGACCACGTGGCCGTCGGCCTGCAGCCGCTTGATCACGTCGACCTTGCCCTGCGGGAGGACGCCCGCGATGACCTCGTCGATGCCGACCTCGGCGGCGACAGCACGCGCGACCGTCTCGTTGTCGCCCATCAGCAGCACCGGATGCAGGCCGAGTGCGTGGAATTCGCGGACGGCGTCGGCGGCGGAGGGCTTGACCGTGTCGCCGACCGCGAGGACGCCGTACGCGCGGCCGTTCCAGCCTGCCAGCACCGCAGTGTGCCCGTCGGCCTCCGCGCGGGCACGCAGATCGGCCAGCTCGGGGGTGATCTCGTCGAACAGCTGCGGGCGGCCGACGACGACTTCGAGTCCGTCGACGACGCCGCGCGCGCCTAGTCCTTCGAGTGCGGTGAAGCCCGACGGCTCGTCGAGTGTGCCGAACTTCTCGCGCGCGCCTGCCGCGATCGCTTGTGCCACCGGGTGTTCCGAGGCGTGCTCGACCGTTCCGGCGAGCCTCAGCAGCTCGGCGGGGTCGGTGCCGTCCGCGGTGTGGACGTCGTGCAGCGCCATCTTGCCGGTGGTCACGGTGCCCGTCTTGTCGAGTACGACCGTGTCGATGCGGCGGGTCGATTCGAGTACCTGCGGGCCCTTGATGAGGATGCCGAGCTGGGCGCCACGGCCGGTGCCGACCAGCAGTGCCGTCGGCGTCGCGAGGCCGAGCGCGCACGGGCAGGCGATGATCAGCACGGCGACGGCCGCGACGAACGCGGGCTCGATGCCGTCGCCGAACGCCAGCCAGCCGCCGAGCGTCAGCAGTGACAGCGCGAGCACGACCGGGACGAACACCGCCGAAACCCGGTCCGCCAGCCGCTGGACCTCGGCTTTCCCGGTCTGCGCCTGCTCGACCAGCTTGGCCATCTGCGCGAGCTGGGTGTCGGCGCCGACCTTGGCCGCGCGGACCACGAGCCTGCCGCCGAGGTTGACCGTGCCGCCGATGACCGGGTCGGCCTCGCCGACCTCGACCGGCACGGACTCGCCGGTGACCATGCTCGTGTCCACACTGGACATCCCGCGCACGATCACGCCGTCGGTGGCGATCTTCTCGCCGGGGCGCACGACGAACTCGGTGCCGACGACGAGTTCGGCGATCGGGACGCGGTGTTCTTCGCCGTCACGCAGGACCGCGACATCCTTGGCACCCAAAGAAAGCAGCTCACGCAACGCCGACCCGGCGCGGCGCTTGGCCCGCGCCTCGAAGTAGCGCCCGGCGAGCAGGAACGTGGTCACGCCCGCGGCGACTTCGAGGTAGATCGCATCACTGCCACCGGCGGAGAGCGAAAACCCATGGGTCATGCCGATGGCGCCCGCTTGACCGAAGAACAGGGCGTAGAGCGTCCAGCCGTACGCGGCGAGCGTGCCCATCGAGACCAGCGTGTCCATTGTGGACGTGCCGTGCAGCGCGTTCTTGACGGCGGCCTTGTGGAACGGCCACGCGCCCCACAGCACCACCGGCGTGGCAAGCAGCAGCGACGCCCACTGCCAGTACGGGAACTGCAGCGCGGGCACCATGGCCAGCACGAGCACCGGCCAGGCGAGCTGCGCCGAGACCAGCAGGCGGGTCCCGAGCACGTGCTCGGAGATCTCGTCGTCGGGCCGCTCGAGCGCGGCGGTGTAGCCCGCCTTCTCGACGGTGCCGATCAGCAGCACCGGGTCGGTGCCGCGCGGCACCGAGGCGATGGCCTTCTCGGTCGCGTAGTTGACCGTCGCGGACACGCCTTCGAGCTTGTTGAGCTTCTTCTCGATCCTGGCCGCGCACGACGCGCAGGTCATCCCGCCGACAACCAGTTCGATCTGTTCACTCGCCACCCCGCCGATGATACCCCTAGGGGGTAGCGGCACCTACACGCTGGTCATGGCTATCGCCGGCTCGTCCAAGCTGCCGAAATAGAGCTTGCCCGCGTGCTCGCGGACCCCGGTGAGCATGTGCCAGCCCTCGATCTCGCCCCTGAGCTCGCGTTCGACCGTCCCGTCCGCGGCCACACCGAGCACGCCGACCTCGCGTTTCGGCGCCGGTTGCAGGCCGGGCGGCAGCGAGCGGACCAGCGAGCGCAGCGGCGTCGGGAGCTTGCGGACGACGTCGAGCGCGGGCACCTTCGGGCTCGCCTGGGTGACCCAGATCAAGCCGTCGCTGCCGGTCGAGATGTTGTCGGGGAACCCGGGCAGGTCGTCGAGCAGCGTGTCGACCGTGCCGGCCTTGTCACCGGTCAGCCACACCCTGGTGACCTTGAACGAGCCGGTCTCGGCGACCGCGACGAACGACTCGTCCGGCGGCAGCGCGACCCCGTTGGCGAATTGGAGGCCGTCGGCGACCAGGTCGATCGTGCCGTCGGTGTCCCGGCGCAGCAGCCGCCCGCCCGCGGTCTGCTCGATGAGGTCGTCGCGCCAGTGCGTGATCGGGAAGCGGCGCGAGGAGTCGGTGAAGTAGATGGTGCCGTCCTGCGCGACGGCGGCGTTGTTGCAGAACACCAGCTTGAGCCCGGCCGCCTCGGTGGCGAGCGTGGTCACCTTGCCGCCGTTGATGCCGACGGTCAGCAGGCCGAGGTTCGCGTCGCAGACCAGCAGCTCGTCGTCGCCGTGCAGTTCGAGGCCGAGCGGGCGGCCGCCGGTGTGCGCGATCTTCTCGATACGCGAGCCGTCGGGACTCAGCCGGAGTATCCGGCCGTCCGCGAGGCCCGTATAGACCTGGCCCTCGGCGTCGACCACGACGTCCTCCGGCCCGTGCCCGCCGACCGGGATGACCTTGACCTCGCCGAACCGCATCAGGCCTCCTAGCGATACGTGAGCATGCCCGCGTTCTCCGCCTCGAAGTGCGGGTGCTCGTTGAACGACAGCAGTGTGACACCGCCGCGACCGGAAATCAGCTTGGTGATCCCCCCGTTCACCGTGACGCGGTTCAGCTTCACCAGCCCGGCGGCAGGCGTGCCCATCAGTGCGCCACAGACCGTCGCGATCACGCCGCCGGAGGTGAAGACGACGGCGTTCTCGCCCTTGCCGAGCGCGCCGGCGAGCTCGTGCACCGCGGTGGTGACCCTGGACAGGAACGCGGGCCAGGTTTCCAGGCACGGGCCGGATTCGCCCGCGTCGCACCACGCGGTCAGCGCGACGTCGAGCGCCTTCTGGTAGGCGCGGGAGTCGTCGCCCTGCTCGACCCCGCCCGCGTGATAACGCGCGATCTCGACGTGGTCGTACTCGTTCCAGCGCGGGTCTTCGACGACCTTCACGCCGAGCTCTTTGAGCGCGGTCGCGGCCGTGTCACGCTGGCGGGCCAGCGACCCGGACCGCGCCTGCGCGAACTCGACACCGCGCCGCTTGAGCTCGGCTCCGACCACAATGGACTGCTCGAAGCCGCGTTCGGACAGCTGGTCGTAGTCGGCGGCACCGAACGAGGCCTGCCCGTGCCGGACCAGGTAGATCGCGCCCATTCACGCACTTCCCTTGCTGATGATCTCGCGGCAGCGCCAGTCGAGGTAGCCGACGAACTGCCAGTAGTCCTTGAAGCGGGGATTGTGCGTGTCCCCGTTGTGGAAGCGGTAGTAGATCTGCTGGATGACGACGGCGAGCCGGAACAGGCCGTACACCTCGTAGAACCGCCAGTCGCCGATGTCGAGCCCGGTGCGCCGCGCGTAGTGCTCGACGAACTCCTGTCGCGTGTACATGCCGGGCAGGTCGGTCGGCTGGCGGCGGCTGGCCTTCATGCCGTCGTCGTCATCGGCCTGTACCCAGTACGCGAGCGTGCTGCCGAGTTCCATCAGCGGATCGCCGAGCGTCGCCATCTCCCAGTCGAGCACGCCGATGATGGCCAGCTCGTCGTCGAGGATCAGGTTGTCGAGGCGGTAGTCGTTGTGGATCAGGCAGATCTTGACCTCGCCCGGCTGGTTCTCGGCGAGCCAGGCCATGACCTCGGTGAACTCGGGGACGTTCTCGGTACGCGACCTGCGCAGGCGCTCGGACCAGCCGCGGACCTGGCGTTCGACATAACCGGTCCCCTTGCCGAGGTCGGCGAGCCCGGCGGCCTCGATGTCGACGCTGTGCAGGTCGACGAGCCGGTCCACGACCTTGCCGCTCAACGCCCGCGCGGCACCCTCGTCGAGCCGGAATCCGTCCGGCAGCTCACGCCGGAGGATCAGCCCGTCGAGGCGGTCCATGACGTAGAAGTCGCCGCCGATGATCTCGGGATCGTCGCAGAAGGCCTTGACCTCAGGGACATAAGGGAAAACCGGCTTGAGTCCTTTTTGGACGCGGTACTCGCGGCGCATGTCGTGCGCGGACGCCGCCTTGTGCCCGGACGGTGGCCGCCGCAGGATCAGGTCGCGGTCCGGATAGGACAGCAGATAGGTCAGATTCGAGGCACCGCCCGGGAATTGGCGTACCTCGGGCGTGCCGTCGAGTCCGTCCACACGGGACTTGAGCCAGCCGTGCACGGCATCGACGTCGAAAGCGTCCTCGGCGCGGACGGCGACGGTCTTGTCGCTCATACGAGCTTCCCCAGCACGGCGTCGGGCAGCACCCGGAAGACGAGACTGAGCGGCGCCCACGGGAAGGTCGGCACGTACGCCTTCGCCTTTTCCGTCTCGATGGCCTTGACCAGCGCCTTCGCCCCGGTTTCCGCCTTGGCGACCAGCGGGTTCCTGCCGTCGCGCACGTTCATCCCCGACTCGATGAAGCCGGGCATCAGCGAGGTGACCTTGATCGGCGTGCGCGCCAGGTCGATGCGGATGCCGTCGGCGAGCGAGGACAGTCCGGCCTTCGAGGCGGCGTACGCGGTGGTGTTCCCGGCCATCCCTCGGAGCTTCGCGAAGGACGACACCACGACGAGATGTCCGAAGTTCTGCTCACGGAAGATCTCCAGCGCCGCTTCGCACTGGGCGAGCGCGGAGACGAAGTTGGTCTCCAGCGTCTGCTTGTTGGCGTCGAACCGGCCGGTGCCGACCGGCTGGCCCTTCCCGATCCCGGCGTTGACGATCACCCGGTCCAGCCCGCCCAGCCGGTCGCGGAACTCCTTGAACGCGGCGAAGACGTCGTCGTGGTCGTTCACGTCGAGCCCGCGGGTGACCACGGTGGCCGGCTTGAGCTCCTCGGCGAGCGCGTCGAGCCGATCGGTCCGTCGCGCGCAGAGCGCCAGGTTGCGGCCCTGCGCGGCGTACAGCCTGGCCATCCCCTCGCCCAGCCCCGAACTCGCGCCCGTGATGACGATGTTCTTCCGCATGGTCCAGTACCCTACCGCCTGGTAACAAACCTGACCAACCAGTCGGTATGCACACCCGTCCAAGAAAACCCCCAATGTGGCTTTCGTCAGCTCTGAGCTGACGAAAGCCACATTGGGGGTAATGCGAGCCCCTAGCCGCCGATGTAGAGCAGCTTGTTCGGGGTGCCCGAGCTTGGGTTGGTGATCTTGCCCGAGGTGGCGCTGCCGGTCAGCGCGTCCGCGACCTGCGCGGGCGTGGCGTCCGGGTGCGCCGAGAGGTACAGCGCCGCGGCGCCGACCACGTGCGGCGTGGCCATCGAGGTGCCGCTGATGGTGTTGGTGGCGGTGTCGCCGCCGATCCCCCAGCTGGACGTGATCCCGACGCCCGGCGCGTAGATGTCCACGCTGGCGCCGAAGTTGGAGAAGCTGGCCTGCTTGTCGGTCTTGTCCGAGGCGGCGACCGTGATGGCCTCCTTGACCCTGGCCGGCGAGACCTTGCTGGCGTCCTGCGACTCGTTGCCCGCCGCGATGCCGAAGGTGACACCCTTGGCGATGGCTCCCTTCACCGCCGAGTCGAGCGCGTCGTCCGCGCCGCCGCCGAGGCTCATGTTGGCGACCGACGGGCCCTTGGCGTTGGCCGCGACCCAGTCGATGCCCGCGACGACCTGCTCGGTGGTACCGCTGCCGTTGGCGTCGAGCACCCGGACGGGGACGATCTTGACACCCTTGGCCAGGCCGTACTCCGTGCCGCCGATGGTGCCCGCGACATGCGTGCCGTGGCCCTGCTCGTCGGTCGGGTCGTCGTCGTTGTCGATGAAGTCCTTGCCACCGGAGACGCGGCCCGCGAACGTCTTGTGGGTCGCCTTGACGCCGGTGTCGATGACGTAGGCGGTGACGTTGTCGGCCTTCGTCGCATAGGTGTACTTGCTGTCGAGCGGCAGGTCGTGCTGGTCGACCCGGTCGAGACCCCACGAGGGCGGGTTCTGCTGGGTGTCCGAGATGTGGAAGCGGCGGTTCTGCACCACGTAGTCGACGGCCGGGTCGGCGGCGAGCCGCTTCGCCTCGGCCTCGCTGCCGTGGATCGAGAAGCCGGTGAGCGCCGCGCCGTAGGTCCGGCCGACGTTCACGCCGAACTTCGAAGCGAGGTTCTGGGCCTGCGCGACGAAACCGGCGTTCTTGAGAACGACGATGTAGCTGTCACTCACCGCGTCGGCGCCGCCCGCCGCGCGGATCTGGCCCTCGGGCTGGGCTGCCAGTGCCGGTGCGGCGGTGGCCACCGCCACGGCCGCGACCGTGATCCCGATCGCCGCTCGCCGGTACCTGTGAGAGTTGCCCATTGGGTCCCCTTCTGCCGGAATGTCATGACGTTGCTGGCAGTCAGCCAATCGTGTCTTTCGCAGTTGGGCAATGATTCACAGTTACCAGTACTAGGCCATTAGGAGTAGGTAGTAACCACTCTTTGGGGTAACAAGTCCAGGTGATGAGCGTAAACGGATCGTTACTTCATACTGATAATATTCTTCGAGTTGTTATCGAAGCGGGGGGCGGTCGTTCAGCGCATGAGCTCCGGGATCACCACGTTCGCCGCCGCTCTGCGGTCCGCGATCGAGGCGAGTGGACTCAGTCTCGACCGGATCCAGGCCCGGTTGCAGGCACGTGGCGTCTCTGTCAGCGTGACCGCGCTCAGTTACTGGCAGTCAGGGAAGCGGCAACCCGAACGAGCGAGCTCACTGTCCGCCGTCCGCGTGCTCGAAGAGCTGTTGTCGATCCCGTCGGGCGCGCTGATCGGCCTGCTGCCACCACCGCGCCCTCGTGGAGCATCCTCCCGCAGAAACCTGCGCACCGCAGCTCAGCCGCTGACCTTCCCCCGCGACGAACTCCAGGCGCTGTTGGAACAGGTCGGCGCGCCGGACGCGCTCGACCTCCGTCACCAGCTGAAACTGGTCGGCCTGCACGACCAGTGCGATATCGCGCCCGACGGCGGCCAGCGCGCCGTCACCGCCCGCGCGGTCTTCCAGGCCGACACGGACGGCCAGGACCGCTGGCTGCTCGTCTACGCGCAGGGCGACCCCGAGGCCCAGCCACCGTCGCTGGAGGCACTGCGCAACTGCAGCGTAGGCCGCACGGCGGCGTCCGAGCACGGGCTGCTGGTAGCCGAGCTCCTGTTCGAGCGCGCGATCAATCGCGGCGAGACGCATCTCATCGAATACTCACTCGCCAACGTCGGACCGCCGTACCCGGAATGCCGCAACACCCACTACCGCGAATTCCGCAGGCCGGTGCGCGAATACCTGCTGGAGATCCGCTTCGACGAGGCCAACACCCCGCGCAAATGCTGGCAGTACTCCCGCACCGGGCTCACCGAAGACCGCCGCGAACTCCAGCTGGACACCGCGGGCGGCGTGCACGCCGTCGCACTCGACTTCGGCCCCGGCGTCTTCGGCATCGAGTGGGACTAAGTGGTCGTGAGTGGTACGGCCGGTTCTAACCGGCCCGAACACTCACGACCCCTGATCTCACGTGGCCAGATCGTGGGCGAGTGGTAACTCTGCTCCGTTGGACGCAGCAGAGTTACCACTCGCAGCCCGTCCGACCCGCGAAAACGCCGCCCCTCGCGAGACGTGCGAATGTCTCACAAAGGACGCAAATCGCCGCATTTTGCCCCACGCCGTCGTATTTGCCCGAGTTTCGCGGGGTTTCGCACGGAACGAACGGGGCTTATGTGTCGCTCAGCGTTGCGAACGTGGCGTTCGTGCGTTCAACCGGCCTTCGCGGAACAAGGTCACGACCCCTTCACGAGAGCTTGTTGCGCAGCACCTTGCCGGTGGCGTTGCGCGGCAGTTCCTCCAGGAACTCGACCTCGCGCGGCACCTTGTAGCGGGCCAGGTTGGACTTGACGTACTCGCGCACGCCGTCGACGTCCAAAGTGGAGTCCTCGGTGCGCACGACGAAGGCCTTCAGCCGCTGGCCGAAATCCGCGTCCGGGACGCCGATGACGGCGGCTTCCAGCACGTCCTCGCGCTCGACGAGCAGGTGCTCGACCTCGATCGGATAGACGTTCTCACCACCGGAGATGATCATCTCGTCGTCGCGGCCATCGATGAAGAGGAGGCCGTCCTCGTCGAAGTGGCCGACATCGCCGGTCGACATGAGGCCGTCGACGATCTCCTTGGTGCGGCCGTCGGTGTAGCCGCCGAACGACAGGCCGCTGCCCGCGAACACCCGGCCGACCGTGTGCGGCGTGGTCACCGGCTTGTTGTCCTTGTCGAACAGCGCGACCTTGCAGCCGACCGGCGCGCGGCCGACCGTTCCCGGTGCCTTGCGCCAGTCTTCGGGGGTCGCGACGGTGACCACCGCGACCTCGGTCGAGCCGTAGAGATTGTGGATGACGTCGCCGAACGCGGCAGTCGTGCGGTTGCCGAGATCGGGCGAGAGCGCCGATCCCGCGACGAAGACGATCCGCAGCGACGAGGTGTCGTAGCGCGCGAGCACGTCGGCGGGCAGGTCGACGATCCGCTGCAGCATGGTCGGCACCAGAACCAGCGAGGTGCACCGATGCTCGGCGATGCCACGCAGTGTCTCTTCCGGATTGAACTTGCGTCGCATCACGACGGTCGAGCCCAGCGCGAACGCCAGGATGAACTGGGAAAGGCCCGTGCCGTGGAACAGCGGCGCGCCCATGAACATCGCCTCGCCGGCGCGCAGCGGGATGCGGTCGAGGAACTGGGCCGAGTGCAGCACCGAGGTCTCCGCGCGCGGGGCGCCCTTCGGCGTGCCGGTGGTGCCGCTGGTCAGCAGCACGAAACCGCCGGGCTTCGCGGGCGCGGGCCAGGCGCGGTCGTCAGTGCTGGCGATGAGCTCCTCGAGTACCGGGATGCTCTCGTCAGGACGATCGCCCTCGACCCACGCGAGGTAGCGCTCGACGTCAGGGGACACCGCGTCGAGCAGGCCGGTGAACTCCTGGTCGTAGACGAGCGCCTGAACGCCTTCGCGGGTCGCGACATCGGCGAGCTGAGGCTTGGCGAAACCGGTGTTCATCAGCAGCAGGCGGGTGCCGAGCTTGCCGGCGGCGAGCATGGTGACGACCAGTCCACGGTGGTCACGGCAGAGCGCGGCGATGACCGCGCCCGGCTTGATGCCGCGCTGCGACCAGGCCCTGGCGAGCGCGTTCGACCGCTGGTCGAGCTGCTTGAAGGTCAGCGGGCCGAGCTCGTCGACGATGCCGACGGCGCGCGGGTCACGCCGCGCGGCGATCTGGGTCGCGCCGGCGAACGGGCCGTACTTGCGGACCGCGACGACGGAGCGCAGCCCCTCGTCCACCCGGGGAAACGGGACCAGCCCTGCCTGCCACATCACCTCGATGCTGCGGAGCGTCTCCGTCACCTTGCCGGCGATTTCGGACACGCTGGGCGGGTACTTCATCCGGGCACCTCCGTTGCTGCGGACCGAACGCGCGCCCATACCGGCGGTTTCGACGTACCGTCGGTATGGGGTTCCTTCCGACAGTAACCGACGGCCTGAACGAACGCATTAGGCCGTTCGCTCAATGTCAGGTCGTGATCATGGGATCGGAAACTGTCGGTGGGCAGGCGCACAATGCTCAGGTGCGGGTGATCGCGGGAGCGGAGGAGGATGGCCGGTATGCGTTGACCGGGTCCGGACTGGACAGACGGGACCTTTCGGAGCAGGAGTTCGTGCGGGTCGCGGCGGAGATCGAGCGGGAGAGGGCGCCGCGCTGGGTGTTCCCGTCGGTGGAACACACGTATCCGGTGCTGTTGCGGGCCGGGGTGCGGGTGCGGCGCTGCCACGACCTCGCGCTGGCCGAGGGCCTGCTGCTGATGTACGAGGGCCGGGAGTCGGAGTCGCGCAGCCTGATCGCGGCGCTCGCGCGGCTGCGTGGTGAGGAGCCGCCGAGCGAAGGCCCGGCGCACGGCGAGGACAAGCAGCCGACGCTGTTCGAGACGCGCGGGCCGTCGCTGCCCGAGGGTGTCCGGGTGGTCGAGGCCGCGGCGCTGGTGCTCGATGAGCAGGAGCGGCGGACGGCCAGGACGCCGCACCCGGATCGGCTGCGGCTGCTGTTCGCGGCCGAGTCGGCGAGCGCGCTGGCGGCCGCCGAGATGTCGGCTGACGGGCTGCCGTGGCGTGCGGATGTGCATGCCGCGCTGCTCACCGAGACGTTCGGTCCCCGGCTGCCCGCCGGGCAGCGGCCGAAACGGCTCGTCGAGCTGACCGCGAAGATCAGCGAGGCGTTCGGGGGCCGTCCGGTCAACCCGGACTCCCCGCCCAGCGTGGTGCGCGCGCTCGGGCGCGCGGGCATCGAGGTCAGGACGACGCGGGCGCACCAGCTGCGCGGCATCGATCACCCGGCCGTCGCCCCGCTGCTGGAGTACAAGGAGCTCGCGCGGCTCTACGCCGCGCACGGCTGGGGCTGGCTGGACGAGTGGGTGACCGATGGCCGCTTCCGCCCGGTGTACGTGGTCGGCGGCGTGGTGTCCGGCCGATGGGCGAGCCGTGGCGGCGGCGCGCTTCAAATCCCGAAGACGCTGCGTGGCTGTGTCCGTGCCGACCCGGGTTGGAAACTCGTCGTCGCCGACGCCGCCCAGCTGGAACCCCGGGTGCTCACCGCGCTGTCGGGCGACCGGAAGCTGGCCGAGGTCTCCGGCTCGACCGACCTCTACGACTCGCTCGCCAAGGCCATGTTCTCCGGCGCCCGCTACGTGCCGCCGGCGAATGACGACCGCGACGACAGATCGCGCGCGAAGATCGCGATGCTCTCGGCGATGTACGGCGGCACGTCCGGTGAAGCGGGGCCGCTGCTCGTCCTGCTGCGTCAGCGTTTTCCCGAGGCGGTGTCCTATGTGGAGCACGCGGCGCAGGCTGGCGAACGCGGCGAGCGGGTCCGCTCGCGCCTCGGCCGCACCTCCCCTGCGCCTTCGGACGCCTGGCGCGCCCTCACCGGCGGCGCCACAGAGGACTCGGCGACGGAAACGAAAGCACGCCGCGCTTCCCGCGGCTGGGGCCGCTTCACCCGGAACTTCGTCGTGCAGGCGAGCGCGGCGGACATGACGGCGGTGATGCTGGCGATACTGCGCCAGCATCTTCCATCGCCCGCCCATCTGGTCTTCTTCCAACACGACGAAGTGCTGGTACACGCACCCGAAGAATTGGCGGGAGAAGTCACCCGCAAGATCGAAGAAAGCGTCGCCGAGGCGGCCAGGCTGATGTTCGGCCCGTCATGCCCCGTCCATTTTCCGCTCCACATAACCACAGTGGACAGCTACGCCGACGCGAAGTAGCCCGCCAACCGCAGCGAGGGCCGAGTGAAGGTCCAGTGGTCGTCGTGAGGTCGTGAGTGGTACGGCCGGTTCTAACCGGTCTAAACACTCACGACCCCTGAACTCGCGACCCGTCCGAGCCTCACGAAGCGATGACCCGCCGGCCTGTCCGGAGCGCGCCACATTCGCCCTTTCCCTCAAGAGAACCACCCGCAAAGCGCACGAGTCAGCGGTTGTGGCGCTGCCCCTCGGCCATCTGGTGCGCGATGCGATCGGAGCCGAGACGGCGTGCCACGCGCGCGGCGGTCTGCGGGGCGATCGTGGCGAAGAGCGTCGAGGCCTTGAGCGCGGGCGGGGCGACGTCGATCTCGGCCTTGTTGTCGCGGATCGCGCGGACGACCGCGGCCGCGACGTCTTCCGGGGTGCGGGTGCCGACGCCGGGCGGGAGCTGGGCGCCGCCGTCGGCGAACATGCCGGCGTCGCGGATGAAGCCGGGGTTCACGCTGCTCACGCCGACGCCACGCGGGTTCCAGTCTTCGCGGAGGCCGAGCGCGAAGCCGCGCAGGCCGAACTTCGTCGCGCTGTAGAGCGAACTCGCGGGCGCGGCGACCTTGCCGGACAACGACGAGATGAACACGATGTGCCCGCTCCCCCGCGCCAGCATCGGCTCGCCGAAGACGCGGGTGAGCACGATCGGCGCGCGCAGGTTGATGTCGAGCGCCCGGTCGATCTCGTCGGTGGTGTACGACTCGAGCACGCCGCCGCCGGGCAGTGCCGCGTTGGCGATCACGATGTCGACGTCGCCGGTCTCCCTCGCGAGCCGCTCGACGTCGGCGGCGTCGGCCAGGTCGGCCGCGATCACCCGGCCGCCGATCTCGTCCGCCAAGCCCTTGAGCACCTCGGCGCGGCGGCCGGTGAGGATGAGCTCGGCGCCTTCGGCGCGCAGCCTGCGTGCGATGGCCTGGCCGAGACCGCCGGTCGCGCCGGTGATCAGCACTGACTTTCCGCGAAGGTTCATGCCGCGCATGTTACTCACGGGTACAGCGATGCTCCCACCAGACGAGGGGCGGGAGCATCGCGTGCGGTCAGCCGTGCGTTCCCTTCGAGAGCGGCCATGCCATGGTCATTCACCTCCTCCCGGTGCCCGCGGGACTGAATTCCGGTCGCCGGTCGAGGCGAATCCGCTCGCGTTCGGCGCCGAAGTGACGGTCGAGCCGCCTGGTCGCCGCCGCCCAGTCCCGCATGGTGCGCACCCCGGAGAGCACCTCCACGACGAGCGGATCCGACCAGCGGGCGACCGAGCGCTCCCACAGCACTTCGCCGGGCTCGGTCAGCAGGTTCCCGACCGTGCCCTCGTAGATCGGCATGCCACGCACTTCGCCATCCGCTTCCACGACGATCTCCCGGAAGTCCGCGGCGGCGAGCTGATCGGGACTCATGCGCAGATAAAGATTGTCGAGGCAGCTGACCCGCACCGAAGGCGGCGCGAGTGCCTGCAGCCGCTGTTGCAGTTCGGTTCCGCCCAGCGCGGCGACCTGGTCGTCCGTCGGCAGTTCGTGCTCGACGAAACCGATCCTGCTGGCCAGCCCGCTGGGGATCGCGGCACCGAACGACAGGTCGCCCAGGTTGGCGAAGCGCTGCGGGATGGTGCCTGCCACCAGCTCCAGATCGTCGAAATTGCTGCGCAGGACCACACTGTCGACGCCGAACGTGAAACCTGGGTCCGTATCGGCGGCGTCGAGCAGGTGCAGCGCGGCGATCGCGCGGTCGAACGAACCGTCGCGGCCGCGGATGCGGTCGTGCGTTTCGGCCGTGGCGCCGTCGACGCTGACCGTGACCTCGTCGCAGACCCGCACCAGCTCGTCGACCATCGACGGCCGCAGCGACCAGCCACCGGTGTAGAGAACGACATGGCTGCCCGCCTGTTTCAGGCGTTCGGCGACCGTGAAGATCCCGTTGACCAGCAGCGGTTCCCCGCCGACGAGTATCACGCTGTCCGGCCGCAGCGCGATGATCGCGTCGGTCAGCCGCAGCAGGTCATCGAAGCTCGGCTGGCGCGAAGGGCGCCTGCCCGACTCCGAATAGCAATGCGTGCACCGGAGCGGGCACGCGTACGTGACGTCCCAGACGATGGTGTGCGGTCCCATGCGAACCGATGATCCGATGTGGACGCACCGCGGGAGACCGGCTAACGGCGCGCCTATCGGGCGGCGATCGCTTCCCTAAAGGACCGCGTCGTCGAGTGCGCGGATCACGCGTTTGAGCGACACCGGATACGCGGTGCCGAGCGTCTGCGCGAAGAAGCTGACCCGCAGCTCCTCGATCATCCAGCGCACGTCACGCAGCGCGGGCGAGGACGTGCCGGGCGGCTGGGCGTCGAGTGCCTTCTTGTACTCGCCGAGCAGCCACGCGATGTCGGCCATGCGCTGGAGGTCGCGGGTCGGCTCGGCCGGCAGTTTCTCCAGGCGACGCTCGATGCCACGAAGGTAGCGCGTGACGTTCGCCAGCCGGTCTTGGCCGGTTTCGGCGAGGAAACCCGGGTGTACCAAGCCTTTCAGCTGAGCGCGGATGTCCGCGAGCGACTCCGCGGGACCACGGGTGTCGGCGAGACGGGTCTCGACGTCGTTGGCGGCACGCAGGATCCGCTCGGCTTCGAAGAGCACCGTCAACGTTCCGGCGTTGAGCCCGGCGCGGACTTTTTCCTGCAACGCGGCGAAACCGGCCTCGTCCCAGACGGGGCCGCCGTTGTCCGCGACGAGCTTGTCGATCGCGCAGTCGACGCAGTCCTCCAGCAACGCCGCGACGCTGCCGTGCGGGTTGCGGTTGAGGACCAGTTTGGCCTGGTTGTTCAGGTTGCGCACCGCGTACTTCACCGGCGATGGCACGTTGAGCCGCAACATCTTGCGGGTGCCCGCCCACATGGCGTGCGCCTGCTGGGCCGGGGTGTCGAGCAGGCGCACGGCGACCGTCTCGCCCTCGTCGACCAGCGCCGGGTACGCCTTGACGTCGTGGCCTCGCTGCTTGCCCGCGAACACGCGGGGCAGTTCGCCGAAGGCGGGCTTGGTCAGGCCTGAACGTTCGACGTCGCTGGCCGCGGCCGAGATCGACGCGCGGACCTCGCCGCTCAGGTCGCGCTTGAGAGCCTCGATGTCCTTGCCCTCGGCGACTTTCTTGTTCTTGTCGAGCACGCGGAAGGTGATCTTCAGGTGCTCCGGTACCGCCGAAGGCTGCCACGCGTCGTGCGGGATGGTGACGCCGCGCAGCGCTTCGAGTTCGTCGGCGACGACGTCGAGCAGCGGGCCGTCGGCCGGGCTGACGCGGGAAAGCACGAGCTTCGCGTGATCGGGCGCCGGGACGAAGTTGCGGCGGATCTGCTTCGGGAGCGACTTGATCAGCGAGGTGACGAGTTCCTCGCGCAGGCCAGGCACCTGCCAGTCGAAACCGTCCTCGGTGACCTGGTTCAGCACCGCCAGCGGGATGTGCACGGTCACGCCGTCGGCGTCCGCGCCCGGCTCGAACTGGTAGGTCAGCTTGAACGTCTGGCCGCCGTGGCGCCACATGTCCGGGTAGTCGTTCTCGCTGACGTCGCCGGCGGACGAGTTGATCAACATGTGCTTTTCGAAGCTGAGCTGGTCCGGCTGCTCGTGCCGGGCCTTCTTCCACCAGCTGTCGAAATGGCGCGCCGACACCACGTCGGCGGGCACGCGCTGATCGTAGAACTCGAACAGGGTCTCGTCGTCGACCAGGATGTCGCGGCGGCGCGCGCGGTTCTCGAGGTCTTCGACTTCTTCGAGCAGGGCACGGTTTTCGGCGAAGAAGTGGTGACGGGTGGTCCAGTCACCGTCGACGAGCGCGTGGCGGATGAACAGCTCGCGGGACAGCTCCGGGTCGATCCGGCCGTAGTTGACACGGCGGTCGGCCACCAGCGGGACGCCGTAGAGCGTGACCTTCTCGATGGCCATCACCGCGCCCTGCTTGCGCTCCCAGTGCGGCTCCGAATAGGACCGTTTGACGATGTGCCCGGCCAGCGGTTCGATCCACTCCGGTTCGACACGGGCGTTGACGCGACCCCAAAGCTTCGACGTCTCAACGAGTTCCGCCGACATCACCCAGCGTGGCTGCTTCTTGAACAACGCCGAACCGGGGAACACCGAGAAGCGCGCGCCGCGCGCGCCGAGATAGTCGCCCTTGGCCGGGTCCTTGAGACCGATGTGCGACAGGAGCCCGGCGATGAGCGAGGTGTGCACGTGCTGCGGGTCGGCGTTCTCCGAGTTCAGCGTGATGCCGAGCGGCTTCGCGAGCTGGCGGAGCTGGCTGTAGATGTCCTGCCACTCGCGCACGCGCAGGTAGTTCAGGTACTCGTTGCGGCACAACCGGCGGAACTGGTTGCTGGACAACGCCTTCTGCTGTTCCTTGAGGTACTCCCACAGGTTCAGGTAGGCGAGGAAGTCCGAGGTCTTGTCGACGAATCGGGAGTGCTTCTCGTCGGCTGCCTGCTGTTTTTCCGCCGGGCGCTCACGAGGGTCCTGAATGGACAGTGCGGCCGCGATGATCATGACCTCGCGCACACAGCCGTTCTTGGCCGCCTCCAGCACCATCCTGGCCATGCGCGGGTCGACCGGGAGCAGCGCGAGCTTGCGCCCGATCTCGGTGAGGCGCTTGCTGTCATCGGTCGCCTCCGGGTCGAACGCGCCGAGTTCCTGCAGCAGCTGGATGCCGTCGGTGACCTGACGGCGGTCCGGCGGCTCGACGAACGGGAACGCGGCGATGTCGCCGAGCCCGAGCGAGGTCATCTGCAGGATGACCGAGGCGAGGTTGGTGCGCAGGATCTCCGGATCGGTGAACTCGGGACGCGCGTCGAAGTCGTCCTCGGAATACAGGCGGATGCAAATACCGTCCGAGGTCCGTCCACATCGGCCTTTGCGCTGGTTCGCCGAGGCCTGCGAGACGGCTTCGATCGGCAGGCGCTGCACCTTGGTCCGGTGGCTGTAACGCGAGATGCGCGCGGTGCCGGGGTCGATGACGTACTTGATGCCCGGCACGGTCAGCGA
Organism: Amycolatopsis sp. NPDC059657; assembly: GCF_042734395.1. Lineage (NCBI taxonomy): Bacteria > Bacillati > Actinomycetota > Actinomycetes > Pseudonocardiales > Pseudonocardiaceae > Amycolatopsis > Amycolatopsis sp. NPDC059657. The sequence continues at coordinate 30,386 of NZ_JBHWEB010000019.1, forward strand.
GGTCTCGGCGACGTTGGTGGCGAGCACGACGCGGCGTCCACTGTGGCGCTGGAACACCCGATGCTGATCGGCCGACGAGAGCCGCGCGTACAGCGGCAGTATCTCGGTGAAGCGCAGGTCCTGTTTGGACAGCGCGTCGGCCGTGTCGCGGATTTCCCGTTCCCCGGAAAGGAAAACCAGGATGTCGCCGTCGCCTTCGACCATCAGCTCGTCGACGGCGTCACAGATCGCCTGTGTCTGGTCGCGGTCGGGATCGGCGTGGGGATCGTCGGGGTCGACGATCGGGCGGTAGCGGACCTCGACCGGGTAAGTCCGGCCGGAGACCTCGACGATCGGCGCGTCGCCGAAATGCTTCGAGAAGCGTTCCGGGTCGATGGTCGCGGAGGTGATGATCACCTTGAGGTCGGGGCGTCTCGGCAGCAGCTGCTTGACGTAGCCGAGGATGAAGTCGATGTTGAGGCTGCGCTCGTGCGCCTCGTCGATGATCAGCGTGTCGTACTGGCGCAGCATCCGGTCGGTCTGGATCTCGGCCAGCAGAATTCCGTCGGTCATCAGCTTGACCAGCGTGTTCTGCCCGGACTCGTCGGTGAACCGCACCTTGTAGCCGACCGTCTGGCCGAGTTCGGTGTCCAGCTCGCTCGCGATGCGCTCGGCCACCGTGCGGGCGGCGAGCCGGCGGGGCTGGGTGTGCCCGATCTGACCGCGGATGCCGAGGCCGAGTTCGAGGCAGATCTTGGGCAGCTGGGTGGTCTTGCCGGAGCCGGTCTCCCCGGCGACGATCACGACCTGGTTGTCCCTGATGGCCGCCGCGATGTCGTCCTTGCGCTGGCTGACCGGCAGTTCTTCGGGATACTTGATCGCCGGGACGCTCTCGCGCCTGCTCTGGACACGGAGCTCGGCCGCCTCGATGTCGGCGGTGATCTGCGCGGTGACCTTGTCCTTGTCACGGGCATTGCGGACACCGTCGAGCCGCCGCCGCAACCGGTGCTGGTCGCGCGACATCAATTCGGGCAGGCGGGCGCGCAACGCGCCGAGCGGGGATGGAGTGGACATACTTGGGCCAAGGATAGCGGTGCGTGACCGGGTCGGCCTCTGAATATGCCCGAGGCGACAGCAAGAGACGGCTGATCTCTTGCTGTCGCCTGGTCACTACGGCTGCTGCGGCAGCGGCTGCTGCGGTGCGGCGGCCTTCTTCTTGTTCTTGGCGGCCACCCCGACGGCGACCAGCGCCAGGCCGACCAGGCCGAGGCCGATACCGAAGAAGGGCTGGTAGTCCTCGGCCCACATCAGGTAGCGGAGCTGGTAGTCGGAGAAGTGGAAACCGACGGACACGAAGCCGATGAGGGCGAGGAAGATACCGAGTCTGAGCATGACGAATTCACCTTCACTGAAGTAAATGACGGAAAGCCCCCAGGCCGTCCCCGTGCGGCCCCCAGCGGGGAAGCACGGACATTAGCCCATGGTGGAGGTTTCCGTATCCGATTCGCCGAAATTCACCGAAGGTCAGCGCGCGGTCACACTCGGCGCAGGTCGTCGGGCGTGAGCTCGGCCAGGTTCCGGTGCCCGGAAAGGCCCAGCGTCAGGTCGGTGTCAGCGAGCAGGCTGCGCAGCACGTGGCGCACGCCCGCCTCGCCGCCGTGCGCGAGACCGTAGACCCAAGGGCGGCCGACGAGCACGGCCTTCGCGCCGAGCGCGATCGCCTTGAGCACGTCGGCGCCGGTGCGGATGCCCGAGTCGAACAGCACATCGAGCTGATCGCCGACGGCGGCCGCGATCTCCGGCAGCGCGTCGAGCGAGGCGATCGCGCCGTCGACCTGTCGGCCGCCGTGATTCGACACGACGATGCCGTCGACACCCTCGTCGGCGGCGCGGCGCGCGTCGTCGACGTGCTGGATGCCCTTGAGGACGATCGGGCCGTCCCAGTGCTCACGCAGGAACGACAGCTGATCCCAGGTGTGGTCGGTGCCGGTGACCATGCCGATCCAGCGCAGGATCGCGCTCGGCATGTCCTCCTCCGGCGTCTTCTCGAGCAGGCCGCGGAACACCGGGTCACTGAACCCGACCGCGCAACCCTCGCCCTGAAGGAACGGCAGGTACGCCTGGTCGAGGTCGGACGGACGCCACGCCAGCGTCCAGGTGTCGAGTGTCAGCACGAGCGTCGTGAAGCCGGCGGCCTTCGCACGGGCGAGGATGCTGGCGCAAACGTCATGGTCACTCGGCCAGTAGAGCTGGAACCACCGCGGGCCGTCACCATTGGCCTCGGCGGCGTCCTCAATGCTCGTCGACGAGGCGGTCGAAAGGATGAACGGCAGGCCGAGCGACGCGGCCGCGCGAGCGGTGGCCTTTTCCGCCTCGGGGTGCACGATCGACTGGACACCAACGGGCGCGACGAGCACCGGGCCAGGCAGCTTCGTACCGAGCACGGTCGTGGACAGGTCACGTTCGGTCGCACCGGTGAGCATGCGCGGCACGAGCCGCCAGCTGTCGAAGGCCGCGCGATTGGCGCGCGCGGTCGAGCCGGAGCCGGCAGCGCCCGCGACGTAGGAGAACGGGCCGGGGCCGAGCAACTCCTTCGCCGACTCCTCGAGCTTGGTGGCATCGGTCGAGCACAGCGGCAGCGTCCCGCCATAGCCCTGAAGGTAGATCTCGTTCTGGTAGCTGCCGAACCGCTCGGTCACCGATGCCTCCTCGAACTGGTCTCGCGCGACTCTACTCGCGGGTAACTCATGCTGGGAACATCCGCGTCAGTCCGGAATGTCCGCCTGTGCGGCGCAGCTTGTCGCACAGGCGTTGCAGCGCGCGGAGTTCCTCGGCGGTCGTTCAGCCCATGCAGGCGGAGCCCGTTCCCTGGGAAGCGCGTGAGGTTGTAGAGCACTTCGTAGTCGCGCATCGAAACCTCGGCGTCGCGCGCGCTGCGGCTGATGACCTCAACCTGCGCCCGGGACAACGACTCCCGCGCGGATGCGGCCCGCTTCAACCTCGGCATGCCCCTTCCTCCTTCCAAAGGATCACGTCACGCCCGGGACTGCCGGTCAGCCTTGGACTTGGGTTTGCTGGGTCAGATCCAGGCAGACCCAAACCCAGAGCGAGCCGCTCACCCACCGCTCCAGCGGCAAAAAACCCAGCCAAGCCTCGAATCCACGCCCCCAGCAACAGACCAGAAGCCCCGCCCCAGGCGGGAAAAAATCCCAATGCGGCATTCGTCAGGTTTCAGCACGCCAATGTGGCATTCGTCAGCTCAGAGCTGACCAAAGCCGCATTGGGACTTTTTCGGCCGGGTCAGTGGGGAGGCAGGGTCCAGCGGAAGTCGCCGTCCGGGTCGTCGAGCCAGACGCGGTGGAAGCCGTCGGCCATGACCGTCAGGCCGAAGCGGTCCCAGGCGGGGCGGCCGAGTGCGGCCCAGAGTCGGTGGGTGCGGACGAAGCGGTCCCAGATGCGGAGCGGGCCGCCTTGGCAGACCATGCGCTTGCCGTCGGACTCGGGTTCGCGGCGGACTTCGCACCAGGAGCCGTCGCGGGCGGTGAAAGTGATCCACTCGTCGCGCTCGCCCATCGAAAGCACGGGCGGGATGAGGGTGTGGGCCAGGAAATACGGGACGCGCTCTTCGGCGAGGGTGGGGTCGATGTCGGTCCAGCAGATGGCGCCTTCGTCGACGCGGGACGGACGTGGGGGCGGTTCGGGGGCGGTGTCGGCGTCGCGCATCGGGACGAAGGAGGCCCAGTCGGGCAGGAAACGGCCTTCGAGCCGGTCGGGATAGCGGCGCAGGAGCACCAGGCTGCCGGCGCCGGAGCCTGCTTCGAGGTCGGCCAGCACCAGGCCGTTGACGGCCAGCTGCTCGGCCCACGCCCATGGGATCGCCGGTACCGCGCAGGTGACCAGGATGCGGTTGAAAAGTGCTTGGCCGACAACGCCTTGGGCGCCGTGGCCGACGGTCAGTGTCGGGTGGTGCCCAAGGGTCGCGAGGCGCTCTCTGGCGGCTTCGACCAGGTCGGCGCCGATGTCGATCGAGTAGACGTGGTCGCCGCCGAGCCTGCGGCTGAGCAATGCGGTGTTGTAGCCGGTGCCGGTGCCTACTTCGAGGACGCGGTGGCCGTCGCGGATGTCGAGCGTTTCGAGCATGCGCACCATCAGGCTCGGTTCGGACGCCGAGGAGATCGGCACCTGCTCGCCGTTCGGCATCCGGGCGATGGCCGTGACCAGCACCGAGTCGGAATACACGGTGTCGAGCCAGTCTTCGGTGCCCGCGACCGCGACCCAGCATTCGGGTTCCTTGCGGTAGAACGAAGGCACGAACACGTGCCGTGGCGTGGCCTCCAACGCGGTGCGCCACGCCGGATCGTGCAGCACACCGTCCTTGGTGAGCCGGTCGGCCAGATCCCGGGCCCGCGCGTCCCACCGCAGCGCGGTCGTCGTCATCAGCGGCCCCTCCAGGTCGGTACCCTCCGCTTCCATCTTCACCATTTCCGTGACTTTTCGGTACCAACACTGACCATTTGGCCGAATGACATTGCGATCCGGTAAATCCGGATACCGGCGGTAGCTGATAGCGTCACGGCCATGCGGACCTATGACATCGTCCTGTTCGGTGCCACCGGCTTCACCGGCGAGCTGACCGCCGAGTACCTCGCGCGGCACAGTCCGGTCGGGGCGCGCTGGGCGCTGGCCGGACGCAACCAGGCGAAGCTCGAAGCCGTCCGCGACCGTCTCGCGCGCATCGACGGCGAGTTCGCCGACCTGCCGCTGCTCAAGGCCGACAGCACCGACCCCGCCTCGCTGCGCGCGGTCGCGGAGTCGGCGAAGGTGGTGATCACGACCGTCGGGCCGTACATCGAATACGGTGAGCCGCTCGTCGCGGCGTGTGCCGAGGCGGGCACCGACTACGTGGACTTGACCGGGGAACCCGAGTTCGCCGATCTGATGTACGTCAAGCATCACGCCCGCGCCGTCGAGACCGGCGCACGGCTGGTGCACGCGTGCGGGTTCGACTCGATCCCGCATGATCTCGGCGCCTACTACACCGTCAAGCAACTGCCCGAGGGTGTGCCGATCACGATCAGCGGTTACGTCCGCGCGGGCGGGATGCCGTCCGGGGGCACGTTCAACTCGGCGCTGACGGCGTTCTCGCGCATGCGGCAGATGGTCGCGGCCGCCAAGGCACGGGCGCGCACCGAACCGAAGCCCGAGAAGCGCCGGGTGCGTGTCGAACAGGGAAAACCGCACCGGATGCCCGGATCCACGTTCTGGGCGGTGCCTTTGCCGACAATCGATCCGCAGATCGTCGGACGATCGGCTGCCGCGCTCGAAAGCTATGGCCCAGATTTCACCTATCGGCATTTCGCGGCCATCAAACGCTTGCCGACGATCGTCGCGGGCGCCGCCGGGCTGTCCGCGATCTTCCTCGCGGCGCAGATCCCGCCTGCCCGCAAGGTGCTCGGGCGGCTGCGCAAACCCGGCGACGGGCCGGACGCCGCGCTGCGCGCGAAGTCCTGGTTCTCCGTGCGCTTCGTCGGTGAAGGCGGTGGTCAGCGGGTCAGCACCGAGGTTTCCGGCGGCGACCCCGGCTACGACGAGACGGCCAAGATGCTCGCCGAATCCGCGCTGTGCCTGGCGCACGACGACCTGCCCGCGGTCGCCGGTCAGGTCACCACCACCGTCGCGATGGGCGACGCGTTGCTCGAACGACTGATTTCCGCGGGCATCCGATTCGAGACTTTCGGGTAGCCGCTTCACCGCTACCTTTGAAAGATGTGAGGACAGCACTGATTCAGGTGGCGAGCCCGCGCGCGGAAACCGTGTCCGCTCGGCGGGACAGGGTCGCAGGCATGCTCGCCGACGCGGCGGGCGCGGATCTGGTGGTGCTGCCCGAATTGTGGACCACCGGCGCGTTCGCGTTCGACGCCTACTCCGAGGACGCCGAGCCGATCCACGGCGAAACCGTCTGCGCCGCCAGGGAATGGGCCAGACGGCTGGGCGCGCATCTGCACCTCGGCAGCTTCCTCGAACGGGGCGCGGACGGCAGGCTGCACAACACCTCGGTGCTCATCGGTCCCGACGGCGCGGTGCTGCACACCTACCGCAAGGTTCACGTTTTCGGTTACCAGTCCAGGGAAGCCGAATTACTGACCCCGGGAGAGACCGTCGACGCGGTCGACACCTCGCTCGGGCGGATGGGCACCACGACCTGTTACGACCTGCGTTTCCCCGAGCTGTACCGGACGCTGGTCGACAAGGGCGCGGAGTCGATCATCGTGACGTCCGCGTGGCCGGACGCGCGGCTCGGGCACTGGCGGCTGTTCACCACCTGCCGTGCCGTCGAGGAACAGGTCGTGCTCATCGCCTGCAACGGTGTCGGCGAGCAGGACGACGGCGTGCGGCTGGCCGGGCACAGCCGCGTCGTCGACCCGTGGGGTGAGGTGCTCGCCGAGGCCGGCACCGCCGAGGGCATCACGTTCTGCGAGATCGACCTCGGCGTGATCCAAACCGCGCGCAAGGAGTTCCCGGCGCTGGCCGACCGGCGGCTCGCTCCGGGACCGGCCTGGTCGGCGACCCGGCGCTCGTAACCGAGCTGACGCGGCTATTCCGGTACCCGGGACGCCGAACGCTTAGAGTGACGTCCATGGCCCGACTGACCCGCGCCGAAAGCCAGGCACGCACCCGCGAACAGCTGACCGCCACCGCGATGGACCTCTTCCTGCGTGATGGCTACTCGGCGACCTCGCTGGAGAAGGTCGCCGACGAGGCGGGCTATTCGAAGGGCGCGGTCTACTCGAACTTCCGCAACAAGGATGAGCTGTGCCTCGCGGTGCTCGACCGAATCCACGACGAGCAGGTCGCGATGATCGCCGAGGCGCTCGTCGGCGCCGACGACATGAACGGGCTGATCACCGCGTTCCAGTCCTGGGCCGAGCGCAGCATCGGCGACGAGGCGTGGACGGCGCTCGAGGTCGAGTTCGCCACCAACGCCCGGCACAACCCCGAGGTCAGGCACGAGCTGGCGATCAGGGACAAGGCGATCCGCGACTCGATCGCGGCGCTGCTCAGCGGGTACGCCGAGCAGTTCTCGATCACGCTGCCGATGTCGGCCGACGACGCGGCGACGGCGTTGCTCAGCCTGGGCATCGGCCTGGGAGTGCAGCGCGCGATCGACCCGAGCATCCCGGTGAACGTGCTGCCGGACGTCATCCGCCTCTTCGCCGGCTCGCCCGGCCCGGGGATTTAGGAGTCCCTGGAGACGGACAGCTCGCGCAGGCGGTCGCGGACCGAGCGCCAGGCCAGGTCGGCGTTGAGGTGGCGGCGGATGCCCGTGTCCGGGGGCTGCTCGGGCGGGAGCAGGCGCTCGGCCAGGTCGGCGAGCCAGTGCGCGTCGCACGGATCGACGTACTTGCAGAGGTGACTCCAGGCGAAGAAGCTCACCGGGGACCGCTCCAGGTACGCGACGATCTGGTCGCGCGGGCGCAGGCCGAGCACGTTCGCCGGCCACAGCGCGTCCAGGAAGTCGGTGCGCGCGGGGTCGGCCAGGTGCGCGAGCACCGTCTGCGTGATCTCGGGGCGGGCGAGCAGCTCGGCGTAGCGGTCGCGCAGCGCGGGGACGTCGAAGCGCCACGGCAGGCCGTCGATCGGGTTGTCCAAAAAGGACAGGACCGCGACCAGCGGGCGGATGGTGCGCAGGCACGGCTCGCGCGCGGCGACCAGCTCGGCGTAGCGCCAGAGCACCGGCACCGCGTCGAGGTAGTACTCGATGCCGTCGCCTGGGCCGTATTCGGCGACCAGCGCCGTGAGGATGCCGCCAGCGCCGTCGAGCAGGTCGTCGTCGACCACGGCCGCGGAGAGCGCGTCGCGCAGGCCGCCGGTGACCGCGGCGGTCAGCGCGAGGTACTCGTCCATCACGTCGTTGCGGAAACCGTCGCGCAGCAGCCACGACTTGATCTCCGGATCTCGGGAGTCCGCGAGACGTTCGACCGCCTGTACCCGGCCCCAGCCGCGGACGCGGCGCGCGAGATCGAAGACCGCGCGATGCGGGTCCGGCTGGGTGCGCCAGAGCGCGAGGACGGCGAAGAGCGTCAGTTCTTCGAGCGCGCCCATCAGCAACAGCAGTTCCCGGTCACGATCATCTCCGCTCAAGCCGAGCAGGAGCAAACCGATCTTGACCGATTCACGCAGTGTTCCGCCCTCGACGAGCAATCGGGCCAATTCGCGGACTCGATCATCGGAAATGGCGCGTTGTTCGAGCAGACCGGACAGTTCATCGGACATTTCCGCGACATTGACGTCTTCGAGGCACCGTTCGAGGCCGGGCACGATGGCGGGGACGAGCTCACCGTTCGCCGCTTCGGCCAGCAGCTCGGCCAGCCCCGACGCGCCGTCGAGCCGGTTGCGCGCCAGATGATGACTCAGCATGCCTTCGAGCGCGCCGGGCGCGAAGCGCAGGCCGTCGTCGTGTTCCGGCTCGTCAGGCAGCGGATTTCCCTCATCCGGCCAAGGTCCGGGGCCGTACAGCGCCGCCAGCGAAAGGGCATGCGAAAAGAACGTGGATCCACTCATCGCGCGCGCCAGCGCCTCCCCCTCAGACCGGTCATAGGCAAGAGAATGACAGCTGCCAGGGGTTTGGGCAACCGATTACCCGTTCATGTACATGAATTCCACGTCACTCTTGTGGCTTGATTGACGCTTCGTTATCGTACGGATACGCCGCAGCAAGAAGCAGAGCTGCAATTCCTGCGCACCACCCTCCGGGGTTTCTCCCTGCCCAGAGCAGCTCTGTCGAAATAGGTAAACAGCATCGCTTCTCGTGCCCTAATTCGACGATGAAAGGGACTCTTTAAACATGAACGCCAGAATCCGCCGCGGCATCGGCGTCGCCTCCGTGCTGGCTTTGTCCGTCGCGACGCCCGCAGTGGTCTCCACCGCCTCCTTCGCCGCCACCGAGGCCCCGGTGGCACTCGGCGCCGCCGCGCTCGCCGGCGACCTTTCGGCGCCCGCGAAGAAGGAAATCGCGATGAAGCTCGTCTCCAGTGCGGAGAACTCCTCGCTGGACTGGAAGGCGCAGTACAAGTACATCGAGGACATCGGCGACGGCCGCGGCTACACCGCGGGCATCATCGGTTTCTGTTCCGGCACCGGCGACATGCTCGACCTGGTCGAGTACTACTCGCAGACCACGCCCGGCAACCCGCTGCAGAAGTACCTGCCCGCGCTGCGCAAGGTCAACGGCACCGACTCGCACGCCGGGCTCGGCAGTGCCTTCGTCAACGACTGGAAGAAGGCGGCGGCCACCGACGCCTTCAAGAACGCGCAGAACCACGAGCGTGACCGCGTCTACTTCAACCCGTCGGTCGCGCAGGGCAAAGCGGACGGCCTGAGCAATCTCGGACAATTCGCCTACTACGACGCCGCGGTCATGCACGGCTTCGACGGCGGATCGACGAGCTTCAAGGGCATCCGCTCCGCCGCGCTGAAGAAGGCGAAGCCGCCGTCACAGGGCGGCGACGAGACGACCTATCTCAAGGCGTTCCTCGTCGAGCGCAAGCGCGTCATGAAGCTCGAAGAGGCCCACTCCGACACGTCCCGTGTGGACACCGAGCAGTCGAAGTTCCTCAACGAGAAGAACTTCGACCTGCACACCCCGCTGAAGTGGTCGGTGTACGGCGAGTCGTTCACCATCAACTAGGCACACCGCGGGGCAGGCGCGCGCTTCGTCCGAGGCGGGATTGAGACCGCACCTCCCCCAGCAGTCGTGTGGGGTTTCTGGGGGGGGGGGGAGCGGGCGGACCAAAAC